>JBAWDM010000258.1:0-8884 GCA_049590735.1 Asticcacaulis sp.
CGTGTCGTCTTATTTCTGCATCCAGACACCGGCTGTATTTTGGTAAAATTCACCGGACGCCATCTTAGGCAGGATCACATTGGCAAAGGCCGAAATGCCGGCGGCTTCGATGGAAACGCCGTTTTTAGCGGCCGCCTGACCGTAGACGCTGCTGCGGCCGGCATTGATTTCATCCACCGCAGCCTTAAGGGCGGCATCAGAATTGCCCTTTACAAAGCCGAGATAGCCATTGCTCTTTTCACCGACAATACCTTGTTTCTTAGCGGCATCCACCAGCGCTTTTGAGGCTGTAATCTCGGCACTGGCCGGTACAGTGACCAGAGCGTTCACCGCCACAATGGAACCGGTCAAAGCGGCGGCGGTCAGTATAGCTTTCAACAAAGAGGTCTTTTTCATTTCGTGTCTCACTTTCATGTAAGAAAGAGTATAATAATTTCAAAAGGTTGCGCAAGCCTATGCGCTAACCTTAGAAAAGGTTCGGATTTTCCTGAATGAGCGCTTTCACATCCTGATCAAGCTGCACCTTCACATTGACATCAAGCTTGGCATAGATGGGCGCCAGATTGACATTGACATTGACCGATGGCGTGCAGGCCGTGAGCGTCGTTAGGCTCAATGCCAGGGCCGCCGCCGCTATCGCATTTTTCATAAAAAGACTTCCTCTCAATATAGCTCTCAACATGGCGCATTTCATCATAAGATGCACAATATAAGCAGATATAGGCTGAACCGTGGCTGAACGGAATGAGAATTATGGCTTGAAACCGCTCTGTAATACGGGACTATGCACGGGAATGAACTTAATAACCGAAAGTCAGTAATGCCTGCGTCTGAACCCGATCTGCTGATACCTGTCATTGTCAAACGCAAAACCCGGCTCAATGTCTGGCAGTCCCTGTGGCTGCGGGCTGTTCTGGTTGTCGCTTTACTGAGCGTCGCCATGGCGGGACACTGGTTTGACCGCGAAGGTCTGAGGGACAATACAGACGGCCATGTCTCATTTTCGGACGTTGTTTATTTCACGGCAATCACCGTCACCACGGTCGGTTATGGCGATATTGTGCCGGTCAGTGACCGTGCGCGCATGTTCGACACCTTTGTCGTCACCCCTATCCGGCTTTTTATCTGGATAATCTTCTTTGGCACAGCCTATACTCTGGCACTCAAGAGTACATGGGAACAGATCAGGACACGCATGATCCGGCAGGGACTGAAACAGCACATTATCGTTTATGGCTATGGCTCAACCGGCGAGGCGGCGGTCAGCGAATTGTTGCGTCAGGGTATTAAACCTAAAGCCATTATGGTCGTAGATCAGAATCCGGCCCGCATTGCTCTGGCGATTGACCGTGGTGTGTCCGGCATAGAAGGCGATGCCACGCAAAATGCCACTCAGGATGCCGCCTGCGTTCAGACGGCGAAATCCGTCATTATCTCAACCCACCGCGACGATTCCACCGTCTTGATTGTTCTTAGCACCCGTCAGATGAACCCGACCATCCCGATCAGCGCCACCGTCAGGGCATCTGAAAATGAAGACCTTGTACGCCAAGCAGGCGCCAGCAACATTATTAACCCGATCAGCATGGGCGGACACCTTTTGGCGCGCGCTTCCGAAGGCCGGCATGTGGTTGAATATATCGCTGATCTGGCCTCTGCAGAGGGGCAAGTCATGTTGCGTGAACGCCCTATCACCAAGCTTGAGGTCGGCATGCCTTTGAGTGCGCTTACCACCGGCATGGGCCTGCGCATCTGCCGTGACGGCCACACGCATGGCTATTGGACCGCTGAGGCCAAGGCCTTAAAGTCGGGCGATATTGTCGTTGAAATAGCCCGCACGAAAACGCAAACAGCCTAATTTTTACTGTTTAGGCTTTTGTGCCGTTCGGACATTAAACGCGGTTAGGTCATTGAGAATTTCATCCAGATTGATGGGTATTTCCAAATATAGCTCAACTGGCGTTTTCGATGGCAACGTAATGGGCTTGGTCATCCATTTGCCGCTAAGATAATCAACTATACTAATTTTGGCCTTTTGCGGCTTAGGTGGATCGAAATAGCCTTTGATGTGGAAATTGACATTCAAAATGCCGCCGTCTTTGGAATTAAGACGCGCATCAATCTTATCGTAGGTCACATATTCCATCGCCTGAAACGCCAGATCCTGAAACGGATTGAACTCTACCGCCGCAGCAGCGGCCTGCGCATTTTTATCGGCAGCCTGCGTGGCGGCATTCGTGTCATTGCTGGTGACGGTGCCGGTAGCGTCAACACCGCTGACGGCTGTGCGTTTGATCTGAATTTGACCAGGCGAATCGGAATCCATAGCGCCTTGGTCAATACTGATATGACCCTGATCAAGTTTAAACGGTATGCGGCCTGATAACTGGCCCTTAAATGTCATGCTGGTAGCCAGATCGGTTGCAGCGATCACCTTGCCAAAATCCAGCGCCGCAAAGGTCACCACACCTGAAATAGGCGTCTTGCCATCAAAATAGACCTCAGTTGGCTCTAGGGTCAAAGGTCCGCCCGGTGTTTGCACATTAGCCTTCTCAATAGCCACATGGTCATCCAAAAATTGCAGACTGAGGTTCATATCCGTCAGTGGCACGCCAATATTACTTTGGGCCAGCGTGATCGTTTGACCGGGCTCCGATGTCAGAGGTGCCAGCGAGTTAAAGATGATGTCGCTCTTAAGGCCCTGAGACGCACCTGTTGCACCAACAAAATCCAACCCGTCAATCGTTAGATGCCCACCGCTCCATGTACGGCTTGGGTTCCAGTTAAAAGCCCCATCGAAGCTGATTGGCCCCTTGACGTCCTTGCTGAATACAGCCGCCACCAAGGGGCTGAGATAGACAGGCTGTAAGCCATCCGTCTTGAAATTAATATCCAGCGTCTTGAACGACAAGGCCCCCACCGCCGTGGCGAGATTATGATCGAGATTAACAGCTGCAATACGTAACGGCGCGCCATCTGCCTGTTTGGCACTGGGGGTTGCCACAAAGAAACGCCCTGTCAGCGCCTTGGTGTCCTGTTCGATTGTGCCGTTAAGCGTAAGCGGATTGAAGCGTGTTTCACCCGCTGGCACGCCATCACTTAAGGTAGCGCTGCTCAATTCGGCCTTAAATCCAACGCCATCAGCCAGTGAATAGGCCTCAAAATCACCCTTGCCGTAGGTCAAGCCCACAAGTTCATTGGGTGCCTTAAGATTTAGCTCACTATAGCTGCCCGTCGCGTGCCAACCTTTTGGCGTATAGTTCAGAAAAGTTTTGCCAGTTTGATTAAGCGTGGCCGTCAGAACCTCAACATGCTCACCCAGCTCGGCCGATTTTGCTGTGAAATGCGCAGGCGCACTTAAGGTCGCCGTCAGGCCGCCACCTATCATAGTAAACCGGCCCTGCCCGTCAAAGGTCGCCGTATCTAATGGGTCAAAATTAAACTGCGCTGCTAATTTATAGCCGCCACTTACACCACCCGCCTTTACACCCAAGCCATCGACATCCAGCGCAACCGTTGGCAAATCAGGGCCGCTTAAGGCCAATCCAAACGCACCCTTGCCAGCACTATTCAAAACAGGTCTGCCGACTATGGGCGTTACAACGACCTTACCGCCGTCCTTCAAGATGGCTTCGGCGGTTTTTAGGCGCGCGCTTATGTCGATCCCTGCCTTTCCGCCATTACTGTTTAGACTGAGATCAAGCCCATGAATGCGTAACGAAAAAGTCTCCAGCGCCTGATTGAGCGTAATGATCGCATCGGGCGCTGGCGGATTTGGTGCGCCAACAGCAGGTGTTTTCTTAGCCGCTTCAAGGCGAGCCGCCACACGGTCACGCGCCATGAGCCCTAAGCCCGCATAATGCGCCTGCTGGCTGCTTATGTCGCTTTTAATAGACAATTGCCACGGCCCCGCATCAGCCTTGGCTTGGCCTGAGCCGTTCAAGCTCACAACCGTTTGCGACAGCGACACATCACCTGTCTTTAATTGCCCAATGGTCATGCCGCCATTAAAGCTAAGTTGCGCGCCATCAGCGCCCGACGTCATGGCCAGTTGATGCAATTTGAGATGCGCCGCCTGTACGGATAAATCACCCTGATCAAACCGCGCCGCTTCGCCGTCCAATGGGCCGCTCAGGTTAAACGCCAATCCGGTTTGGCTTGAAAAGCCAGTATTCAGCGTTAATTGATCCCCGCTAAGGGTCACGTTATGGGCCTTCATATCGCCCGATGTCAGGCTATCCGCTTGCGTAGTCAATTTGGCCGTGCCTGAATAGGCGCTGCCTTGCGTATTGGTTTTCAAGGCCCCGTCTAAATGTAGTCCGGTTTCAAAACCTTTCACCTGTGTGGCCTCAGCATCAACCACATCGGCATGCAACGTAAAATCAGCCGCGACATCGCCGCTAAAGGCTTCGTACATGGATTTTGAAGGACGGTATGGCAGATAGGCATCAAGGCCGAAAACAATATTTTGTGCAAAAAACTTTTGGTGTTCAGCGCCTATGGTCTCAACCAGATTGCCACCGCCCTTCACCGTCCAATTGTCACCCATCATATGCGTCTCGACATGAAGCTGGTCGCCGTGATCTTTGGACGTCACCGATCGCGCCGTAATGCGGCCTTCTCGCAGATCACCGGCCCCCAAAGTGCCCTTAAGGTGCATGGCAGGCGTGCGCATATCCAGCAGAGTCAACAGACCATTGCGTAAGGTAATGGCCCCCTGCCCCTTGATCAGACCGTAATCCGTATCAAGCTGTAGGTCTGCATTTTCGATAAGAATTTCTGCGGGCGGAGCGGCATTGGATGGCGGGGCCGACAGGGCACTTTGCACCAGCTTATCGAGCGAGCCAAAATAGAACTTACCGCCCTTGATCGAAAAAGCCGCTACCGGATGCGTCAGCTTAAGCTTATCGATACGCGCCAAAGGCAAGCCGCCGCCCATAAGATTAAGCTGGTAATCAACGGAAAAATGTTCAAGCGACATGTCAGGCTTTTTTGGATCGCCGATGACCACGCGGCCTTCGGCGTGCTTTAGCGATAGCTTGTCGATGGTAATGTGCGCCGCAACACCTTGGCCCTTAAGCCAGCTTTCTGCCGCCATTTCCGCTATGTCTTTGCGAGCTAAGACCACGGACACCCCTACCACAGCTACGCCGGCAAGACCTAAACCCAGCCAATTCCAGCCAGCTGAACGCGATCTGCCTTTTTTACCATTTGGGGGTTTATGACCGTCAGCCGAATGGCCAACCGGATCAGGACGTTTTGTATTAACTGACGAAGATGTGCCGATCGTCATGGGCAGCAAAAAACCCTCTCCAACGCTCAGATGAGTAGAAAGCCTATAGGCTCTGAAACGTGGAGACATGGAGCTCATTTCGTCATCTTGGGGATTTAAATATGGGCGGCGCAAACGCGATTGTATCGCAAACCTTCGCAAAGACAGACATTAAATAAAGTTTTTTGGCAAAAACTGCATTTTTCTAAAAAAGCCTAACTCGGCTTTTAGCCAAAATTCCGACCAGAGTCGTTAGACTTTACCATTTTCAGGACTTGGCAAATATTTTTATCATTTTCTTATTTTATTTAGTCACTTAGACACAATGTTCATACATATCAGATTTATTGCCAACAAAGTTAACAAAGTCTTTAAACGTTTTTGGCAAAATTTGCGTGTGGATATGAACCAAAATGGTTCCTTTTAAGCCTCTGGGATGGCGATATTAGCCTTATTTTCGCCATATTTTAGCGCAAGCAGAATTCTCCTTATAATTAAAGACTTCAGGACTAAATCCCGTTTTATGAGTCCGCTCTGCCGCCTTCTCCATAGTTGTGACAAGGTTCATAGCTAGACCGAGTATGTCAGCCTTGGCACGTTTTCGCCGCTTAAAGGCACCGCTTAACAGGACAAATACGCGTAAATGTCTCAACTCGACCCCCGCAGGCAACCTGTCAGACTTACGCCTATGGTTTTTGCCTTGGGCACGGCCCTGATGGTGGGCACCTTGTTATGGAAGGTGGTTCAACCGATACAGGGCATGGCGTCGACCATGGACCCCGTGACCACGATGGCGTTAGAGACTCAAGCCTATGCTGAGGCGGCGGCCCGCCCCGGTTATGCACAGCCTGTCGATGTGCCGATTTCCCTTAGATCCGGTGAAACGCTCGTCAGCGCAATTTCGCGTATGGGCGTCACATCTGACGAAGCCCGTGCGGCCGTGAACCTCCTGTCAAAATCCTTTAATATAACCAATGTTAAGGCCGGACTTAATCTTGAAGCCGCCATTGCCAAGCCCTCCGAAGGCAGTGGCCCGGCGCAGCTTCTGGGCCTGACCGTGCGCACCGGCCCTGCCAAGCAACTGACCCTGACTAAGGACAGTGACGGCGTTATGCGTTTGCGGGCCCTCGAAGAATCGGTGCGCGATGAACGCCGTGTCGCCATCGGCACAATCAACGGCTCACTCTATACCTCGGCGGCAGCGCTTGGGGCTACCCAGACCCTGACAACGCAGGTCGTTAATCTCTTTGCCCACAAGATTGATTTTGAACGCGATATTAAGTCCGGTGACACCTTCAAAATGGTCTTTGATCGCAAGGTGACGGAAAGCGGCCGAACGGTCGAAGCCGGTAATCTGCTCTATGCGGAAATCGAAGCCAAGGGCGGTGTGGATCGTTTTTATTCCTATGCGCCCAAGGGCTCTACTTCCATTGATTATTATGATGAAAACGGCAAGAGCATCAAAGGCTTCCTGCTGGCCACGCCCATATATGGCGCACGCACATCATCCGGCTTTGGCATGCGCCTGCATCCCATTGCCGGTTTTATGAAAATGCACACCGGCATTGATTTCGCGGCCCCTACCGGCACCCCCATTCAGGCCGCCGGTGACGGCACGGTGGTGGACGCCAAATGGTGGGGCGGCTATGGCCGATGGGTGCGTATCTCCCATAATAAGGATTGGGAAACGGGTTACGGCCATATGTCGGCCATTGCTGTGCGTCCGGGCCAAAAGGTCAAGCAGGGCCAGATTATTGGCTATGTTGGCACAACGGGTAATTCAACAGGGCCGCACCTGCATTTTGAAGTCTGGCAAGACCACCATCCGATTAACCCCAAAAGCGCACGTGTGCCGCAATCCAGCACTCTGGGCGGTCAGGATCTGATCGCCTTCCGCGCCCGTAAACGCGAAATTGATTCCATGATCGCTCAGGCTGAGGTCAATCCCAATGGCGCGGGCAGCCAACTGGCCGATAATGGCGCTTACCATTTCCAGAGTGAGACGGAAACGGCCACACCTGTCGCTCTGGCGCAAACCGAAGCCAGCCCTGTGCGCGGCAATAGCGCCCGTCCCTTGCGTTCGGCGCTTACGACCACGCGCGGCACCCGCTAAATTCTCTACTCCATACGGTCTGTCTTATAGAGGGTGGGGAAAAGCTTCATCCATATGCCGGTGACCATAAGCGAACCTATGCCGCCAAACAGGGCAGCCCCAATCGGCCCCAGCAGACGCGCCGTGACGCCGCTTTCAAATTCGCCCAGCTCATTTGATGCGCCAATAAACAGATAGGACACAGAGGCCACGCGCCCGCGCATGTGGTCAGGCGTGACAATCTGCACCAATGTCCCGCGCACATAGACGCTGATCATGTCAGCCGCACCCAGAACAATCATGGCGGCAATCGACAGCCAGATAGACTTTGACAAGCCAAAGACAATGGTCATCAGGCCAAACACCGCCACCCCGCCGAACATCCATCGGCCGGCATTGCGGCGCAGAGGCCAGTTCGACAAATAAAACGACATAAGTATCGCACCAATGGCCGGCGAGGCGCGTAAAACCCCGAAGGCTTCGGGCCCGGCCGACAGGATGTCCTTGACGAACATCGGCATCAGAGCCGTAGCCCCGCCCAGCAGGACCGCCGCCAGATCCAGCGAAATGGCCCCGAAAACAATCTTTTTCTGCCAGATATATTGCATGCCCTCAATGACCATCTGCGTCTTAGAGCCTGTATGGGCCTGAGGCCGGGTCGGCGTGCGAATGGTAAAAACGGTCAGGGCGGCAATGATCGACAAACCGGCGCAGAAGCCATAGGCAAATCGCGGCGAAAACCCGACCAGCACACCACCCAGAGCCGGGCCCACGATCAGGCCTGTCTGAAAGGCCATAGAACTGACCGCAATCGCCTTGGGCAGGATGAATTTTGACACCAGCATGGGGCCAATCGCCGAACTGGCCGGGGCACTAAAGGCCCGCAAGGCACCCAGCACCGCACTTAGGGCAAACAGGCCCCAAAATGGTGCCTGCGGTAAAAACGTATAACCCAGAAAGGCTAGAGACAGGGCCACATTGCCCAGCATGACCAGCATGACAATAGTTTTGCGGTCATATCGGTCGGCTATAATGCCCGCCGGTAGGGTAAAGGCAAAGAGGGTGATAAATTGCGCCAGACCAATCAGCCCGACATAAAGCGCCGATTCCGCCACGCTATAGCTGGCGCGCGCAATATCATAGACCTGCCAGGCAATCGCAGCACTTTGGGCTGAATTACCCAGAACGCTGCACAGGCGTCCGATCCAGAAGGCCCGGAAGTCCGGTATCGTGAGGGGATGGCGATTATCCTCAGGCGGATCGGGTTCGTCTGAGGGCGGCGGCGATGTTACGGATGAGGTCACGAAGGCACCTGACAGCAAAAGGCTAAGCTTTGCGTTACAAAGTCCGGCTTATAAACCTTGATCACTTTGCAGAAAAGCGGATAAGCGAAATTTTAGTCTTTCCCCGTCATCAAAGACGACTTACAGGTTTGAGCATGCCAAATATACAAAAAAATCTCGATGTCATTGCCCTTACCCAGTCCCTGATCAGCCGTCCTTCGGTGACACCTGTGGATG
>JBAWDM010000259.1:0-7170 GCA_049590735.1 Asticcacaulis sp.
ATGCGGGGCTGGCGGCCATCAAGGCATTGATCTGATAAATCGCCATTCGGCGATCCCGGGACACAAAGGGCCCTAAGATGAACAGATTGTCGGGCAAGGTGGCCCTGATTACCGGCGGTGCCAGTGGTATCGGGGCGGCCATCGCCCATGCCTTTGCTCTTGAAGGTGCGCAGGTCATAATCAGCGATATTAAGGCCGACAAAGGCGAAGCGGCGGCGGCCACCCTGGGTGATCATGTCCACTTCATGACGCATGATGTGACCGATGAAGCGCAATGGATTTCGGTCATGGCCGCCATTGTCGCTCAATTTGGCGGGCTGGATATATTGGTCAATAATGCCGGAATTATTGGCACCGAAGACGGTCATGCGCATGATCCCGAACATACAAGCCTTGCAGACTGGCAGCGCGTAATGTCCGTGAATCTCGACAGCGTGTTTCTGGGCTGCAAACACGCCATCCAGACCATGCGTAAATCGGGCAAAGGCGGCGCGATCATCAATATGTCATCGCGTTCGGGCTTGGTGGGCGTACCGAAAACCTCCGCCTATGCCGCCAGTAAGGCCGCTATCCGTAACCACAGTAAATCGGTGGCGCTTTATTGTGCCGCGCAGAATCTGGGCATCCGTTGCAATTCGCTTTATCCGGCTTCGATTCGCACCCCCATGTGGGACTCGATGATTGATAATTCGGCCGATGAAAAAGCGATGCTGGACAATATGCCCCTGCATCGCTTTGGCCGCCCGGATGAGGTGGCCGCCGTGGCCATCTTGCTGGCGTCGGACGAAGCCACCTATATTACGGGTTCGGAATTCAATATCGACGGCGGTATATTGGCGGGCACCTCTACGTCCCCGAAGTGAAGTATTGAAACAAAGCCCACAGGCCAAAGCCGACGAACAGGGCGCTGGCGGCTATGCGCACCCATTTCAACGGGATATAGGCCATAATCTTATCGCCGAAAATAACGGCGGGAACATTGGCGATCATCATGCCAAGCGTTGAGCCTAACACCACCATCAGCAGGCTGTTATATTCTGCCGCCAACGCAATCGTGGCAAATTGCGTCTTGTCGCCCATTTCCGCCAGAAAAAACATGATAAGGGTGGTGACGAGCGCCCCGCGTTCTTTTTTGACAGTGCCTTCATCTTCATCCACCTTATCCGGGACCAACATCCACAGGCCAAGGGCGATAAAGGACACGGCCAGAATCAGTGGCAGCCATGATTTGAGCGCAGAATGCACCAGTAAGGTGCCACCAAATGCCGCCAAAGCATGATTGGCGATAGTGGCTATCAATATACCCAGAATGATGGGCATGGGTTTTCGGTAACGCGCGGCCAGAATCAGCGCCAGAATCTGCGTTTTATCGCCGATTTCGCTAATCGCTACCAAAAGCGTCGAGTGGAGGAGGGCTTCCATTGGGATGTTCAATCTTGATCGGGCGTAGGTTCAAGACACACAGCACCCGTCAGCGACGCCCGATCAAAGGCGAAAACAGGCACTGCAGGTCTCACCTGATCCGAAGATTGATAATGCCATGCCCATGCCGGACAAGTATGTTGACATTATCCGCAAAGCCAGACGGCTCCGCGCGGTTACTCCCCTGAAGGAAGCCGCCTTATAGCCTTTATTGTTTGTGCGTCAAGAGAATCGCCAAAGCCGAAAAAGCGTAAAAAGACTTATCACCGTGGTTTGCGCCACGGTTTTGGCAGCGCCTTCAAACCACAGGCCGTACATGCGGGTCTGGATAAAGACACTGACGGCTGTGGGGGTGGCGCTAAAAAAGACGCATAGCTTAAAGGTCAGCGGATCGACCGGCATATGGGTTAAAACGGGCAGGAGAGTCATCGCCATAGCGACGCACAGGGGTGCGATCAGAATCTTGCCGGCAATGGCGATGACGCTGGTGATATCAGGCCGGATCAGGTTTGCGGCAGGCATCAGGCCCAGCATGCCACCCAATGCCACAAGGGCAACCGGCGCGCCGGACTTACCTAACAGATCCAGTGCCGTTTGCGCGGCCGGTGGAAAACGAATCCCCAGCAGCATCAGCAGGATACCGATCAGGCCCCCAATGACGGTCGGGTTTTTGAGTGTCTGCCACACCGCCAGCTTAATGGTTTTTCCGGATGCCTTGGACAGGCCCGCACAGCCCAGGCTGAACAGGACAAGAAAATCAGCCGCAACAATTAACGCACCGGTTTGCGACACTTCGGGTCCGAACAGGCTGATGGCTATGGGCACGCCCAGAAAAGCGGAATTATTGACAAAAGATGCCATGCCGGCAGCCACATTGTCAGGTGAGGGGCCTTTTATGAGGCGCACGCCCAGACTCACAAGGACCGCCGTGATAATCATGGCCGCACAATAGGCGATGAGCGAAATCCCCACGCCTGTACTGATGTGCGGCAATCGCGCAAAGCTGGTCATCAGCCAGCACGGAAAGGCCAGCCAGTAGAAATAGGCACTTAAACCATCTAGCCCCTGCGGCATCAGGCGTTTTGTACGCGCCAGCACAGCCCCCAGTCCGATAAAACAGAAGATGGCCAGCACACGGCCCAAAGTGTCAAACATGGGTGATGATCTAAGGCTTATCTTGCCACAAATCAGGTTTGGCCTCGATAAAGCGGATCAGACTTTGCGCCACCTTCGCGTCATCGGCTGTTGTGGGGTGCGAATTACACCCACCAAAGCTCAGGCCATTCATCGGGATGAAATCCAGACGGGTTTCGCCATCGGCACGTAAATGCGCTATAATTTTTGAGACTTCCGATTGAACTTCCCCCTGCATCCCGTCTGTGGCCATCAGGATAAAGAAGGCTTCGGGGTTCTTGGAGCGCAGACTTTTGACGAAGGCGACGTAGTAGGCCTCATAGTCCGCGTGCAATTCATCGCGCGTCTTCCATTGTTCCGCGCCGCGCAAAGGGGTCGAAAAGTCGTTGGTGCCAAGACCAATGACGATGATCTGCGGATGCCATGTTTCCGATCGCGCCACGACTGGCAGCGGATGCTCACTATCAGGTTCCATAATAACCGAATACGGATAAACAACCGGCAGAACACGGCCGCCGCCGCCATTAAAATTGCGCACAATGCCGCGTCCGGAAATGGCATTGATCTGGTAATCAGCCTTGAAATGTTGGGCGGTCAAGGGGCCAAAAGCCAGTTTGGTATTGGTGGTGGCCCAGATTTCATCCTGCGTACATTTGGTTTCAGGCGACATATTGCCATAGCCGACCGTGTAGGAATCGCCAATAAATTCAATTTGATGCGGACTGACCGGGACGGGCAGCGGCATGGCGTTTTTCGGTACATAAAAGCCGTAAAAGCCTTCCTTATCATCCAAAGCGCCTTGATATTCCGTCACCACCTCAAGTCGTATCGTGTGCTTGCCGGGCGCCAAAGATGTCAGGCGGTATTCGATATCCCCTGGACGGGTCAAAACCACGGGCGGCTGGTCATCGACCGTGATATTCAGAATGTTTTGCGTGTCATTAAGCTTGATCACCACTTCGCTGCCGTCAAAAGCGCCCACAAAATAGGTGCCTGGCCATTGATACTGAAGGTGATCGGCCGGGCAGGCCTTATCACAGTCTTTGGCCGATGATTTGGGATTAGCCCTCATGATCATAGGGACAGTCAGGCGCTGATAAGTTCCGTCGATATAATGTCCGTCGGTGGCCGGCATGGCCTGAGCCATTGCCAGATCAGGCGTAAGTCCCGCAATGGCCGCCATGAAAAATGCGGTCTTCATAAGGTGACTGGATATGGACATTTGCTTTTCCCTGATCTGTTTATGGGGCGACTATTTCAGCTTGAGCAAGCGGCGTCAATGTATGTAGGTCTTGCGTTCCTGCCAAAAAAAGCCGCCACGCCCTTAAGGACATGGCGGCTTTCCGTAGCAGCTTTTGGGCGGGATGTTTAAGCCGCCAGCGCCTTAGACAGATTGGCGGCGATCTTGTCGAGGAAGCCTTCGGTCGTCAGCCAGCCCTGGGTCGGGCCAACCAGAAGCGCCAGATCTTTGGTCATGAAGCCGGCCTCAACCGTATCCACGCAGACCTTTTCCAGTGTTTCAGCAAAGTTCAGCAGCTCGGCATTGTCGTCCAGCTTAGCGCGGTGCTTCAGGCCTTGTGTCCACGCAAAGATCGACGCCATCGAATTGGTCGATGTCGCTTCGCCTTTCTGGTGCTGGCGGAAGTGACGGGTGACCGTGCCGTGGGCCGCTTCGGCTTCCATTATCTTACCGTCGGGCGTCACCAGAGCCGAGGTCATCAGGCCCAAGCTGCCATAGCCTTGCGCCACCGTGTCGGATTGCACGTCGCCGTCATAATTCTTACAGGCCCAGACATAACCACCCGACCATTTCAGCGCCGAAGCGACCATGTCGTCGATCAGGCGATGTTCGTAATGCAGACCCGCCGCCTTGAATTTATCTTCGTACTCTGCGGCGTAAACTTCAGCGAAAATGTCCTTAAAGCGACCATCATAGGCTTTGAGGATGGTGTTCTTGGTCGACAGATAGACCGGATAGTTGCGCATCAGGCCATAGCCGAAACAGGCGTGAGCGAAATCACGAATGGAATCGTCGAGATTGTACATGCCCATGGCCACGCCGGCACCGGGGAATTTAAACACCTCAAAGTCCATTTCCTTGCCGTCATCGCCAACAAATTTCATGGTCAATGTGCCGGGGCCGGGGACTAAAAAGTCAGTGGCCTTATACTGGTCACCAAAAGCGTGCCGGCCGACGACGATGGGCTGGGTCCAGCCGGGCACGAGGCGCGGCACATTCTGGCAGATGATAGGTTCGCGGAACACAACACCACCCAGAATATTGCGGATCGTACCGTTCGGCG
Source organism: Asticcacaulis sp. (assembly GCA_049590735.1). GTDB lineage: Bacteria > Pseudomonadota > Alphaproteobacteria > Caulobacterales > Caulobacteraceae > Asticcacaulis. Next base: position 4,860 of record JBAWDM010000259.1, read on the forward strand.
ATTTCCACATCTTCTTAAGGCCGAATTCAGCCACGCGGGCTTCATCGGGCGTGATGGTGGCGCATTTGACGCCAACGCCATGCTTTTTAATGGCTTGGGCCGCATCAATCGTCACCTGATCATTGGTGGCGTCGCGGTGTTCCATGCCGAGATCGTAATAGTCCAGTTCGATATCCAGATTAGGAAAGATCAGCTTGTCCTTGATCCATTGCCAGATGATGCGGGTCATTTCGTCACCGTCGATGTCAACGACGGGGTTAGCCACTTTGATTTTAGCCATTCGGGGGGTCCTTTTCCAACGGGAGCTTGCGGGAAGACACACAGGGTCAGACCCGCCGCTCAAGCCCTGACCTATACCGGAAAAGGTGTGCAGCGCAAATCAGTAAATTGGCAGAACGGATAAAGGCTGCCCTTACGGGTGACCTGTCCGGATTGACCTGACGGGTGCACAGGTTATAAGGCGATTATGACAGAACAGCCTCATCTTCCCTGCCTTATTCTGGATAGGCCGCAAATGGCCGAGAACATTGGTGCCGTAGCCCGCGTCATGGGCAATTTCGGCCTGACTGAGTTGCGTCTTGTGGCGCCGCGCGATGGCTGGCCGCAGGCACGTGCCTGGGATCTGTGTTCCGGTGCGACATGGCCATTGGATGACGCCAAAGTTTTTGAGACGCTCGAAGAGGCGGTGGCTGATCTTCAGGTGGTTTACGCAACGACAGCCCGTAACCGCGAAGTGCATTTGCCGGTTATCACGCCACGTGAATGCGCAGCAGAAGCCATGCAAAAATCACGCGAAGGTCTAAAGACAGGCTTCCTGTTTGGTGCCGAGCGCATGGGGCTTGAGACGAATGATCTTAATCACGCCCACTATATAGTGACGATTCCGGTCGATCCGCGCTTTCAATCGCTCAATCTGGCTCAGGCAGCGAACATTGTTGCTTATGAATGGCGCCTGCAGGTCATGGACGCCCCTAGTGACGCTTTTACGCAGAATGTCGAACCGCCGGCGGATTTGCAATTCGTCACCGGCCTTTATGAACACCTAGAAAGCGAACTGGATGCGTCCGGCTTCTTCTTTCCGCCGGAAAAGCGTCCATCCATGGTACGTAACCTGCGCGCCACTTTTAATCGCGCCCACCTGACCGAGCAGGAGGTGCGCACCTGGCGCGGCGTCGTGAAAGCGCTGACTAAGGGCAGGGGACGGGTTCTCGAAAGACTGGCCAGAGAAAATCAGGATAAGGCTAAGTAACATTGGCATGAGCGGCACTGAACTCTACGCGCCACATAATCCACGCTATCGCCGCACATGGTCAGCCGCCATTGTGATTATCGGCCTGATGTTTACGCTGTTTGGGCCCTTGCTTGCCTTATCACCCTATATATTCCATTTAGTTATGGAGGCGCGGACATTGGGCGGTGCGGATCGCCTGCCGGATCCGGAGCTGTTAGACCCACCGGTTCTGGCGCTGATCATTGGCTATAGTCTCTACATCATCTTTATCTATCTTTGGGTGCGTGTGTTCGAGCGGCGCAGCCTGTCCGATCTGGGGCTGAGTGCACCGGTTTTAAAACGCATAGGGCAGGGCTATCTGATGGGCTGCCTGTATTTAACGGTGGTGATCGCCATCATATCGGGGCTGGGCGGCTATCAGATACAAAGTGCCGGCATCTGGCACGCGCCCAATCCGGCAGGACTGGTTACCCTTCTTCTCTATGCGCTTATGTTCCTCATTCAGGGCAGCAGCGAAGAATTATGGATGCGCGGCTGGCTGATGAGCAATCTCGCGTCGCGCCACGGCCTCATCTCAGCTGTGGTGGTCAATTCACTGGTCTTTGCCGGTTTGCATATCTTTACCCACGCAACCCTGTTGTCCAAATTACTGGGGATTACAAATGTCGCCCTGTTTGGTGGTTTTTTAAGTCTCTATGCGCTTAGGGCCGGTTCCATCTGGGGCGTCTGCGGGTTTCATGCCGCCTGGAATTGGATGATGGGCGTGGGATTCGGTCTGGAGGTCACCGGACTCAAGCTGAGAATAACGCCCTTATTTACAGGCCTGAATGAGCGTGCGGGCGAGCCGTGGTGGCTGACAGGTGGTCATTGGGGGGCGGAAGCCAGCCTTGTGACCACCGGAGTCTTGCTGGCGGGAATAGTCTGGCATATCCTGAAAGGGGCTTTGAAAGCCAAAAACCTTTATTCATCAGGTGATAACAAGCCTGTAAGGGCGTCTATGCACAGTTAAACTGTGTTATTTGAAAAAATGGCTCAAACTGTGTTGACTCCTGCACCTCGTCCCTTTAGTTACCGCCCTCC
>JBAWDM010000260.1:0-22849 GCA_049590735.1 Asticcacaulis sp.
CGCTTGCCAAGCCCTTTGAGCTTGGAGGGTTACCCCTTCGGATGCGCGGCAGCATAGGCGCTCAGCAATTTTTCCGTATCGACCTGCGTATATTTCTGCGTGGTCGACAAAGACACATGCCCCAGCAATTCCTGAATGGAGCGCAAATCCGCCCCCGACCCCAACAGATGCGTCGCAAAACTATGGCGCAGGGCATGCGGCGTAGCACGATCCGACAAACCCAGACGTGAGCGCAGGTGCTGCACGCTGGCCTGCACATGGCGAGGCGATAACACACCCCCGCGCTTGGCACGAAACAGCTTATCTTCGGGTTTAAGTGTAAATGGCTGGCTGGCCTTATAGGTCTCAATCGCCACACGCACGGCTTCAAGCACCGGCAGGATGCGCATCTTATTGCCCTTGCCGGTGATGCGCACAGTCTCACCTAAGGGGGTGTCGCGCACACACAGCGATAAGGCCTCGGAAATCCGCAAGCCCAAACCATAAAGCAGAAGATAGACGGCCTCATCGCGGTCATTTTCCCAACCATCGCGGTCATTCATATGGGTTTCCGTCAGCAGGCCGAAGGTCTGATCCTGATTGAGCGGGCGCGGCAAGGTGGCCTTTAAACGCGGACCGCGCATCAGGGCCACCTGCGTATTGGGCATGTCCAGATGCAGATCGAGATATCCGTGAAAGGATTTAATGGCCGATAGATGTTGCGCTAAAGACCGTGCCGACAGCGGCTGATCCTTACCGCGCAGATGCGCCATCCAGCCGCGCAATTCGCCCGACGACACCGCCGCCACATCCTCAAGCGTCAGGGCATCCGGGAGAGCCGACGAAAGATAATCGAAATAATAGCGCAGGGCGTGACCATAGGCCTCAAGCGTGCGCGGGCTACACCGCTTTTGATCCTTAAGCCAAGTCATCCAGCGATTTTGCGTATCAAAAAGGACGGTCATGACTTGGGCAAACAGGCATGTGAAAAACGTTCCCTTACGCTCGGGTGGCCTCCCTTCCCGTCCTTACAGACAAGAAGGCTGGGTGAGAGGGCTACCTCCGTGTCCACGATCAGGGGGGCATCGGGAAAGGAGGCCTCTTGGGCGCAAGGGAACATCTTCGAAATCTGAATATAGGGAGACATGTGGATAATTTAAGGCCAAAGCCGTAACGAAGTGTTGATGGCGGGAAGGTGAGAAGCTTTTTTGTAATCTTCCATCCCTGATGACGCATATGACAGCTATGGTTAATTTGGCACACAGATGTTACGATTCACAAAGACTTGAGTTTGAACGTCAAGGTCAGGTCGGGTTGCGGCAACCGCCCCCGGGGAAAACTCATGCGTTCTTTTATCATAGCTTCAGCTTTAATTTTAAGCGCCTCTCAGGCTCTGGCACAAACACCCCCAGACGATTTTGTCGGAACCTATGCCGATGGTGCCGACCACAAAATTGCAATTGCTGCAAACGCTCAAGGCCAGCTTTTTGCCATTATAGATGATGCTGACTATCCCCTGACTATAACGGGTACGGATCAGCTGACCAATTTGAGCGGTGAGGTCATTCCCTTTCGACGCGACAAGGATGGCATATTAACGGCTATGTCGATATTGCCAAAACTAATAGCTGCACATCCGGAGGTCTCAACCCACCCCTAAGTCACAAGCGCCATCTTATCGCTTTTTTATGTTTGCGTGATTACAAAAGGCTTTAGGGGTTTCTAACGATCATCAGAACAGGTCAGGTAATCTATGTTCACCTCACAATGGGCCTAGCTGGTCATTCAACTGACACGCCGGATATGGGTTCGCGCCACGCTTTTCTCGATCCTCGCTATCGTGACTGCCCTCGCCGGTTTGCTTTTCAGCCCCTATATCCCGCAAGACCTGCCGACCAAGATTGGTGCGGACGCCGTGGGTCATATACTGAGCATTCTGGCTGCCAGCATGTTGTCCGTCACCACATTTTCACTGGGCATCATGGTGTCGGCCTATTCGGCGGCGGCGAACAATGTCACGCCGCGCGCCACGCAATTGATTGTCGAAGATTCCACCACCCAGAATGTTCTGTCGACCTTTATCGGTTCGTTTCTGTTCAGCCTTGTCAGCATCATCGTCCTGAGTACAGGCGCTTATGGCAGCCGTGGCCGCGTCATCCTGTTTGGTGTGACGCTTGCGATTGTCGTACTGATTGTCATTACTTTACTAAGCTGGATCAACCATCTGTCGCGTCTGGGGCAGGTGATTTCGACAACGCAAAAGGTCGAAGAAGCCACCTGTGCCGCGATGCGCAGATATAAGGAACGGCCAAATCTGGGCTGCCACCGGCTTGAGAATGACGTTTTCGAGACATCTTCACGACGCCCGATCTACGGCACGAAGATCGGCTATATACAGCATATAGACTTGTCCGCTCTGGCCAAGGCCGCACGACAAAAATCCGTCAGTGTCTACATCACAGGCCTGCCGGGGCATTTTGTGGAACCGGCTCAGCCCATTGCCTGGGTCGATGCCCTGCCACCGGGCTCTGAGGATACGGATCAGGCAGACGACTTCAATGCGCGTTTCGCGGATGGCTTTACGATAAGTCAGACACGCTCCTTTGATCAGGACCCGCGCTTTGGCATGTGCGTCTTGGCTGAGATTGCCTCACGCGCCCTGTCGCCGGGCCTCAATGATCAGGGAACAGCCATCGACATTATCGGACGGGCCGTGCGCATTTTCTCAATTTGGGCGCAAACGGAAGAACACCCTGAGGAGGAACTTCTGTATCCTGAGCTTTACCTCCTCCCTATCCGCGATGCCGACCTGTTTGATGACATCTTCATGCCGATTGCCCGCGACGGCGCCTCCATTCTGGAAATCGCCATGCGCCTGCAAAAGGCCTACCGATCGCTTAAACACATGGATGCTGCCCGCTATCAGGCAATCGCAAAGCGGCACTCGGACCTGTCGCTAACCCGCTTTTTGCACGGCGGTTCCATTGAGGCCGACACGCAGATCGTCAAAAAACTGGCCGCTGAGGTGAGCGCCTGATGTGCAGGCAAGACCTCAATTTTTACGCGGGCTAAGCCAGCCGTTCGATGTAAGCCAATCCATAATATCAGCCTGCCAGACGTCACGCGGCATCAGATACAGGCCGTGCTGTCCCTTTTCATAAAGATGCGCTTCTACGGACACGCCCGCATGACGCAGAGCTTCGAAAAAGATGATGCTGTTGTCCACATCAACCAGTTGATCATCGGCGGCCTGAAGGATCAGGGTCGGCGGCGTATCCTTGGTGACATGTAATTCGTTGGAAAATTCTTTCACCAGATCGTCCGAAGGCGCTGTCCCCAAAAGCCCTTCACGCGACCCCATATGGGTGATTTTACGGTCCATGGTGATGACGGGATAGACCAGCACCTCAAAATCAGGACGCAGACTGATCCCCTCCGGATTATCAATGTAAGACTTTTGGAAATGTGTCGCCAGTGTCGACGCCAGATGACCGCCCGCCGAGAAGCCGATGACGCCCACGCGCGCGGGATCGAGATTCCATTCCTGCGCATGAAGACGGATAAACCGAAGCCCCTGTTGCACATCCTGTAGCGGCCCGATGGATTTGTCCGGCATGGTCGTATCACTGGGTAATCTGTATTTCAGAACAAAGGCGGCAATACCGTGGTCTATGAAATACTGCGCCTGAGCGACCCCCTCATTTTCAAAGGTAAGGCCCGCATAACCGCCGCCGGGAACAATAAGGACGCTGGCACCCGTGGCCTTGACCTTGGCAGGCAGGTACACCTGAATGAAGGGACGGGACACCTTCATGATCCAGCCGGTGCCGGTTTCCTCATCCGGCCCTGGCTTGGCATTGGGAATGGCAGCATCGCCATATAGCGCAAAGCTCTGCATCTTCGCTGGAAAGGAGGCGGCCGGATCCGGCGTCTGTGCTGTGGCTGGCACCGCGAATGCCAATATAGCCATCATCAAAAATGCTGTTTTCAATCCCATGTCCTCAATCCCTTAGTATGATTTTTGATAGGCATATTATCTAAGGATGCTGACGGCACAAGGTCTATCTCTAAAATACAGATAACCGCTTGCATCTGAAATCTAACTGTGTATACTGTGTATATGAGATTTGGATTTGTGTTTTCGCAGACCGACAGTAACCCCATGTATCAGCAGATCATGGAACAGATAAAGCAACGGATTGCTGTCGGGGATTGGCCGCCGAACACACCTCTGCCCTCTATCCGAGAGCTGGCGACTGAGATCAAGGTCAGCCTCATTACCATCAAGCGCGCCTATCTTGAGCTGGAGCGCGAAGGGGTCATCGTCACGCAGCAAGGCAAAGGAAGCCGGGTCAGTGACAGACTGGATATGAAGCATATCCAAAGAAAAGAACTGCTTCATCATCTGGAGCAGGCCGGCAAGTTGGCTAAAACGCTCGCCATACCAGAAGACGAAATTTTACGCCTTATCAGGCAGCACACGTAATAGGGAAAAAGATTATGGATTTGCCACTAGCCATAGACTGCAAAGACATCGGTAAACATTATCCACATTTTCAGCTACAAAACGTGGATTTGTCGTTTGAGCAAGGCACGGTCATGGGGCTGGTTGGGCCAAATGGTGCCGGTAAATCAACAATCCTGCGTATGGTTATGGGGCTGGTGGGGCCGGATACCGGCTCGATCGAGGTGTTGGGCTACAATATGCCTACAGAGCAGATCGCCGCCAAGCGCAACATAGGCTTTGTTGCCGAAGACATGCGGCTCTATGAGACCGAAACCATCACCTTTCACATGGATTTTATCAAATCCATTTTTGACACCTGGGATGAGGACTATGCCCATACCTTACTGAAGCGTTTTGACATCAATAAAAATCAGAAGGTCAAGGGTTTGTCACATGGCCAGAGGGTCAAAGCGACCCTGATGCTGGCCTTAGCGCGCCGCCCAAGCCTGCTGGTGTTTGATGAGCCGACAACGGGCCTTGATCCGGCCGTTCGCAAAGAGGTGCTGGATGAGATGATGAATGCGTTAGAAGACGAAACGCGCTCCATCCTATTCTCGTCGCACAACACTTTGGATGTCGAGCAGATCTCCGATTACATCACCTTTATCTATGGCGGCAGCATTGTCGATTCCCGCAACAAGGAAGACTTCATGGATGGTTGGCGGCGCTTACGTCTGACGAACATGGACGACAAGCCCCTGCCGAACCTGCCCAATATCCGCGACGTTCAGCAAAGCGGGCGTTTATGGACGGTTGTTGTCAATGATTATAACGATGCCATTCCTGCGCATTTCTCCCAAGCAGGCCTTATGGTCACCGATGTTGAGCGTCTCAGCCTCGAAGAAATATTCCTGTTCAATGTCAAATTCGCCAAAGCGAACGCCACAAAGGAGCTTACATAATGAGTGCATCCATCGTCCCCCAACTTGTTGCCAAAGACCTGCGTCTGGTGCGCCGTATCCTTATCTCATTCGCGCTCGTCAGCCTTAGCTTTATTGTCATTTTGAGCCTGCTTTGGGGGCATATACCCCCCGTGGTGATGGGCAATTTTGGCTTCATGATGCTGGTGGGGCCCGCCGCCACATGCGGCCTCGTTGTCCTGATGAAAACGAACGTGTTCGAGAAGGAAAAATCAACGCAACCCTTCATCATGAGCCTGCCGGTAACAGTCAAAGAATTCACCCGCGCCAAGCTGTTGGCTAACCTGCCGGTCTTTGCGCTTTTCTGGGGCGTGATCAGCATTGCTGGTTTTTACTTTGCATTTGGGCGCGGCCTGTTTCCATTAGGCGCCATACCCTTCATCACCATGGTCTTCTTAGGGGGCTTTGTCGCCTATACCTGTATTCTGGCCACCAGCCTGATTTTCCAGTCCATGCCGATTACCGTTCTGTGCATCGCCATCTATGAGGTGGCAACTTCCGGATATCTGTGGTTCGTCGTGTTTCTTGAGCCCATTTCGCAAAACATCTGGGGGCCGCAAGCTGTCTGGAACCCGACCGCCATTGGCATTGTGACGGCACAGGTGGTTGTGGCCATCGGCGTCATCACGGCAACCCTGCTTATTCAGAACACAAAACGGGATTTCGTCTGATCAACTCATAACCGGCCAACGGTCAGCAACGCGCTCAACGACACGCGCCACATAGGCCACCAGTTCCGCGCCCATATCCGGTGAGAAGCCGTCATAATCGGATGAACCAAAAGACACGAGACCGGGGCGACCTTCGCGCCACATGGCTACCCGCATGACCGCCGCCGATTTGATGCGTTTAACATTATCTTCGAACAGAACACGGCAAACCCCTTCGGGCCCCAGCAGGGACAGGCCGGTTTCGCCAACAATATAATCCACCCCGCCATAATCGAGCGTCTGCCAGCCCAGTGGTACTGTCCCGGTGTCCTCAAGCGCAATGGTCGCCGCAATCAGGCCAAACCGGCGGCGCACCTCATCATTCAGGCGGCGCGCCAAGTCCGAATGGTTGCGCGCTTCCATCAGGCTGAGGCACAGGGCGTGAGTCTGGCTTTGGGCGTCAAAATTAGCCCGTGCCGTCATTTCCAACTGGCGGCGCTGATCGAAATCCTTCAGGGCGCGGGCTTCGAGCCGCGACAAAGCAGCCGGCCCAAAATCAATCAGGTGACGCGCCTTAGCCTGTAAGCCCAGCGCATTCATGAGTTCCGCATCGCGGACAATTTCCTGAGAAAATTCTGAGGCATAGAGGATCAAATGGCGGCGCAAGGCCTGCCAGTCATCCAGATCAACAGAGGTGATCGTGCCATCAGAACTCATAATATACACGTCTCTTTCGCTCGCCTGCTGCCCTACCTTAGTGCCCCAAAGGCCGTCTGTGAAGTGCTTTCCGCATCGGGCTATGACAAAGCTTTGGATTTCGTGCTAGAGGCTAAAATCATGAGCCCGCCCCCTCCTGAACTGTTCGATTCGCGCGAAAAAGACCCTGCGGTTGGTCAGGCATCCTGCCTTGTCGCCAAGGTCGTGGTGCTGGCGCCCATAGCCGAGGCGCTTGACTATGCGGTGCCGGACGGCATGTCGCTATCGGCCGGTGCGCACGTTCTGGTGCCGTTAGGCCACGCCAAGGTGCGCGGGCTGGTCATTGGCTTTGAACAGGCTGACACGGCTGACCTGCCCCGCCTTAAGGCCATATTGAGCATACTGGATGATCCGCTGGTACCCGAAGCCAGCCTCAACTTCTGGCTATGGGCCGCCAACTGGACGCTGACCGCGCCGGGCACCTTCCTGAATGGCTGTTTGCGGGCCCTGAAAGTGCCCCGCGCCGCGCCCAGACAGGGCTATGTCCGCACCGATCAGCTTCCGGCGCGCATGACCAGGGCCAGACAGGCGGTGATGGATGCGGCGCTCGTGCCTATGAGCCTCAGTGAACTGGCCATGGCGGCGGGTGTATCCACCGGCGTGGTGTCGGCACTGGAAAAAGAAGGCGTGCTGGCTAAGGTCGATCTGGCGCGTGACGATGATTACCCCAAGCCTGACCCTGATTTTGCGCCGTCAATTTTAAACGACAGTCAAGGCGCGGCGCATCAGCTTTTAAAGATCGAACAGGCCAGGGGGACGTTCGCGCCTGTCTTGTTGGATGGCGTTACAGGATCTGGCAAGACCGAGGTTTATCTAGAATCCGTAGCAGATTTATTGCGGGCTGATCCAGAGGCGCAAGCCCTTGTGTTGCTGCCAGAAATCGCCCTGACGCAGGCGGTTCTGACGCGGCTTGAGGCGCGTTTTGGCGGACAGGTGGCGCAATGGCATGCCAATATATCCAATGGCAATCGCCGCCGCATCTGGGAAGGTGTGGCGTCGGGCAAGGTGCGTTTGGTTGTGGGGGCCCGCTCGGCCCTGTTTTTGCCCTATCAGCGCTTGGGCCTTATTGTCGTCGATGAAGAACATGACGGCTCCTATAAACAAGAAGAAGGCGCACGTTATCATGCCCGCGATCTGGCGGTGTTTCGCGCGCGACTGGACGGGGCCATGATCATCTTAGCGTCCGCCACGCCCTCGCTGGAAAGCCTGACCAATGCCGAAAAAGGTCGCTATGCGTGGGTGCGCTTGGAACAACGGCACGGCGTGGCGGTTATGCCCGATATTGCTCTGATCGACATGAAGCAGCACAGCCCCGACAAGGGCCGGAATAACGAAGTCCAATGGCTGTCCGAGCCTATGGTCAGGGCCATAGAGGATAATCTGTCACGCGGCGAACAGGTGTTATTGTTCCTCAATCGGCGCGGTTATGCGCCCTTGGTGCTGTGTAAGGCCTGCGGCGAGAAGATGACCTCACCCAATACCGATTCATGGTTGGTGGAACACCGCGCCTCTGGGCGTTTGGTCTGTCACCTGACCGGCTTTTCAATGCGCAAACCGGCCGCCTGCCCGCATTGCGGGGCGAAGGATAGTTTGCTGGCGGTCGGCCCGGGCGTCGAGCGTATCTTAGAGGAGGTGCAAAGCCGTTTCCCGGCGGCGCGCGCTGAGGTGTTTTCATCGGACACCACACCCGATGCGGCGGCGTCGGCTACGCTCATTCAACGCATTGAAAATAACGAGATTGATATTGTCATCGCCACCCAGGCCGCCGCCAAAGGGCATAATTTTCCGAACCTGACCTTAGTGGGAATTGTCGATGCTGATCTAGGCCTCAAAGGCGGTGATTTACGGGCAGCAGAGCGCACCTTCCAGCTTTTGGCGCAGGCCACAGGGCGCGCTGGTCGTAAGCTGAAACCCGGCCGCGCCCTGTTGCAAACCTATACGCCGGAACATCCGGTCATGCAGGCCTTGGCGCAGCAAGACCGCGACGCTTTTTATGCTTACGAATCCATGTCGCGCGAAGTAGCGAAATTCCCGCCCTATGGTCGTTTGGCAGCGCTTATACTGTCGGGCAAGGACCAAAACCTGCTGAATAAATTCGCACGCGAACTGGCTTTGTTTATCCCCAATAGCGAAGGCATTGATGTGTACGGGCCGGCGGATGCGCCTCTGGCCTTGGTGCGTGGGCAGTGGCGTAAGCGGTTCTTAGTACGGGCCGATCGCAACCGCGACCTTCAGGCCTTTGTGACACATTGGCTGGCAGCCATCAAACGCCCCAATGCTATACGGTTGGTGATCGACATTGATCCCTACAGTTTTTTGTAAGTTCATTGACAAGGTCGGCGCTTAATTGCCAAAACTGCGCACAACAGATCAACAAATCACGAGACACACATGGCCACCTCAGCCGAACAAAACCTTTTCGTCACCATGGCCTCAGAGCATATTGATCTGGCCAATGGTCATAATGCCGATGCGCCCAGCGAGCTTGTGGCCCTGTCGCTGACCCAAGCTGCAGCACGCTACAATGCCTTTAGCGTGTTTATGGCGCTGGAATCCAAAGACGCCATGACGGATGCCCGCGATGAGATCGTTCCGCAACTGACGCAGCAGTTCCGCAGCTTTCTGGAACAGCACTATGATGGCTTTATTGCCGACGCGGTTTAACCAGAGCAAATTTCGAGCAAATTGATCTGAAATTTTGCTATAGTTCTTTGTTTTATCGCTCTTTCTTATCCAAAAAGTGGATCCACTTTTTGGGAAAACGCTAACTAGGCGGCAATATCCAGCGATTGGCCAATCCCCGGCGCATCGCGTTTAATATCACTTTCCATATCCTCAAGGTCTTTGCGCAGGTCCTTCATGGCCTCGTCCATTTCCTTGAAGGTATCGTCCGTATCCTTGTCCTGAGGCTTGCCCAGTTTCTGGATGCGCGCCTTACTGATGATCTTGTCTTCGATTTCCTGCACGATGCCGCGCACGGTTTTGATAAATTCCAGACCATCAGAACCTATAGTCTGGCGCACGCCCTTAACGACGTCATCATAGCTAGCCGCAGAATTCAAAGATGATTTTGCATCGGGTGTATCTGTGGCCAATGTGTCCGTGGCAGGCGCATCGGCTTTAACCTTGTCGGGCACACTCTCATCCGAAACAGGTGCCGCAGGTGCCGCGCTCATTGCCTCTGGCGGTACAACCAAGGCCGCCGCACTGGCGCTCAGGCCCATTTCTTTTTCAGAGGCCGACTTATAATCCTTAACGGCCGCCTTTAATTCCTTGAAAACCTGCGCCAAGGCCTTGGCCATCTGTTTGGGATCATTAGCAAAAAGTGCCTTGAGTATCTTCAAGCGTTTGACGATGTTCTGAATCTTTTCCTTAGCGCGGCCCATGGTTTGATCCTGCGCCTTAAAGGACGGATTGGACAAAGCCTTGGACACATCACGCGCCACTTCATCCTTGTGGGCATTGCTGGTTTGCTCAGTGGCGAACTTGTCCTTCGACATGCCTCGCGGCGTCACAATTTGAATCGGGGGTGTCACCAACCGCCCGCCGGAATTTGTGCGTAAGACCAGATCCATTTTTGCCGCCTTCTGCGTGAGCGCCTTCTGCGCAAGCATAAGCTTAACAGGAGAGGCTTAAAGAACGACTTATGTTTTATGTTTTTTAGCCTTGCCACGGGCATACATCTGCAGGGCTTCAACAAAGCCGGCAAAGGCCATGGCGCCGTAGATATAGCCCTTGTCGATACGGGCGCCGAACCCTTCGGCAATCAGCACCATGCCGATCATCAGCAGGAAGCCAAGCGCCAGCATAACGATGCTGGGGTGACGGTTGATAAAGGCCGAGATCGGGCCGGACGCGACAAACATCAGGAAAACCGCGACCGTGACAGATATAATCATGATGGGCAGGTGATCCGTCATGCCGACAGCCGTCAGGATGGAATCGACCGAGAAGACCAGATCAAGCAGCAAAATCTGCGCAATGGCGGCGGCAAAGCCGATCTTGGGCGCTTGCGGCAATTTGTCACCGCCGGATAAGGCGCCGGCCTCATCGTCATCCTTATGTTCCGTGCCGTGATTGATTTCGCTGGTGGCCTTATAAACCAGAAACAGACCGCCCACCAAAAGGATAATGTCGCGCCAGGAAAACCCATGCCCGAAGAGTGTGACCACCACGTCCTTCATGCCCGCCAGATGTGACAGGGTGAACAAAAGCGCTATGCGCATCAACAGCGCCCCGCCAAGACCCACGGCGCGCGCTCTTGCCCGCATGGATTCCGGTAATTTATTGGTCAGGATGGAAATAAAGATCAGATTGTCGATACCAAGGACAACCTCCATGACAATCAGGGTCAAAAGCGCTGCCCATGCGGCAGGATCGGACGCGAGGGCGAATAGGGCCGTCATAAGCAGGTATCTTTCATTCTGTGGTAAGACGCGGGCAATTCAGATCAAGTATAGTTATATCCCCTATAGATAAAAGAATTCCGCTATTTCACAAGATGCCTAACAAAACTTATGTAACTTCCATTTCATAAGTGTGTTTGTGTGGGGCGCTCTTTTTACTCAGAATCTCCGATCGCTTAGTTGCAGTGCCAAAATCCCTATGCTAAGGAGCGCGCGGTTCAGGTCGGATGAGGCGCATGTGTCTGCGCCCGTGGCCTTATGCCCATTCATCTGATGCCTTCGCATCTGACGTTTTTCACTCTGGTCTGGAATATGGCGTGCCAAGCTCTTTAAGCGAACAACAGCAATATCAGGAAACAGAAGTCGGCGAGCGTTATGCCCGCGCCGCTTTTGACCTCGCACAAGACAATAAAGCGCTCGACAAGGTGCATGGTGATCTGGCGGCGCTTAAGGCCCTGCTGATGTCCAGCACGGAACTGCGCATTTTCATCGGTTCACATATCTATAAGTCGGACATCAAGCTAAACGGCCTTCTGGCTGTGGCGACCAGCAAAAAGGCCGGCGGCCTGAAGCTGAACGATCTGACTAAAAAGACGCTGGGTGTTCTGGCTGCCAATGGCCGCCTTGATCACCTGCTGCCCTTTATTACAGCTTTCAATAAGCGCTATGATGCCCTTAAAGGTATTGTCCGCGCCGAAGTGACCTCGGCTGTGGCTCTTACCGAGCAACAACTGGAAAATCTGACACAGACCCTGGGTAAGACCCTGGGTCAATCCGCCGACATCAGCACCCGTGTTGATCCGGCACTTCTGGGCGGGCTTAAGGTTCGCATCGGTTCGCGTCTTTTTGACGCTTCTCTCAAGACAAAACTCGATTCCCTTAAATTCGCCCTTAAAAGAGCGTAATACCCCCAAGAGACGAAAAAAATGGACATTCGTGCTGCCGAAATCTCGGCCATCCTTAAAGATCAAATTGCTGGCTTCGGTGAAGAAGCCGATGTGTCGGACGTCGGTTCCGTCCTCAGCGTCGGCGATGGTATCGCCCGCGTTTACGGCCTCGACAAGGTTCAGGCTGGTGAAATGGTGCTCTTCCCCTCTGCGGGCGTTAAGGGCATGGCCATGAACCTGGAAAAAGATAATGTCGGTGTCGTTATCTTTGGTGAAGACCGTGACGTTAAAGAAGGCGACGAAGTGCGCCGTCTCGGCGAAATCGTTGACGTTCCCGTCGGCAAGGGCCTGCTGGGCCGTGTCGTGAACCCACTGGGTGAGCCTATCGACGGCAAGGGCCCGATCGTCTCAACTGAGCGCCGCCGTACCGACCTGAAGGCCCCTGGCATCATCCCGCGCAAATCAGTGCATGAGCCTGTGCAAACCGGCATCAAGGCCATCGACACCCTGATCCCTGTGGGCCGTGGCCAGCGCGAGCTAATCATTGGTGACCGCCAGACCGGTAAGACGGCTGTTGCCATCGACGCCATTCTGAACCAGAAGGCCGCCAATGAAGGCACAGACGAGAACGCCAAGCTCTATTGCGTTTATGTCGCCATCGGCCAAAAGCGTTCGACGGTCGCTCAGATCGTCAAGGCGCTCGAAGAAAATGGCGCTTTGGAATACACCATCGTGGTTGTCGCCTCGGCCTCTGAGCCGGCTCCGCTGCAATATCTGGCCCCGTTTGCCGGTTGCGCAATGGGCGAATATTTCCGCGACAACGGCATGCATTCCTTGATCATCTATGACGATCTGTCCAAGCAGGCCGTGGCCTATCGCCAGATGTCCCTGCTGCTGCGCCGTCCGCCGGGCCGCGAAGCCTATCCGGGCGATGTCTTCTACCTGCACTCACGTCTGCTGGAACGCGCCGCCAAGCTGAACGAAGAAAACGGCTCCGGCTCGATGACGGCTCTGCCGATCATTGAAACCCAGGCTAACGACGTTTCGGCCTATATCCCGACCAATGTGATTTCGATCACGGACGGTCAGATCTTCCTCGAAACCGACCTGTTCTATCAGGGCATCCGTCCGGCCGTGAACGTCGGCCTGTCGGTGTCGCGCGTGGGTTCGTCGGCTCAGATCAAGGCGATGAAGCAGGTGGCCGGTGCCATTAAGGGCGATCTGGCGCAGTACCGCGAAATGGCCGCCTTTGCCAAGTTCGGCTCCGACCTCGATGCCGCCACCCAGCGCTTGCTGGCCCGTGGTGCGCGCCTGACCGAGCTTCTGAAGCAACCGCAATATTCGCCTCTTAAGGTCGAAGAGCAGGTTTGTGTGATCTATGCCGGCACACGCGGTTATCTCGATACCGTGGCCGTCAGCGATGTCAGCCGCTACGAGAAGGAACTTCTTTCGCTGCTGCGTACGCGTCACACCGATCTTTTGACGACCATTCGCGACAAGAAGGCCCTGTCGGCTGAGCTCGAAGAGCAACTGAAGACAGTCGTCTCGACCTTCACCACCAACTTTGCTTAATCCGGAAAAGTAGTCAAAACATATGGCAAGCTTAAAGGACATGCGCACTCAGATCGGAAGCGTGAAAGCCACGCAGAAGATCACGAAGGCGATGCAGATGGTGGCGGCGGCCAAGCTCAAGCGCGCGCAGGATTCGGCTGAAAATGCCCGACCCTACGCCAAGCGCATGGCGGCCGTCATTGCCAACCTCGCCAAAGGCATTACCGGCGATTCTGCGCCACAAATGCTGGTCGGCAATGGCTCACAGACTCATCAATTGGTGATTGTGGCGACCGCGGATCGCGGTCTGGCCGGCGGTTTCAACTCGAACATCGTTCGTGCTGCCCGCGAATTTATGCAGGAGCAGATCAATGCCGGACGTAAGGTTCGCCTGATCGCCATTGGCCGCAAGGGACGCGACCAGCTCAAGCGCCAGTTTGCGGATCAGATGGTCGAAAGTTTCGATCTGTCCGGCACCAAGGTGCTGAACATTGACGTGGTGGCTCCGATTGCCGATCTGGTCGCGCGCGAATTTTCCGAAGGCCGCGCTGATGTCGTGACCCTCTTCTATTCGCGATTCCAGTCGGTCATTTCTCAGGTGCCGACGCAAAAGCGCCTGATCCCGGCCGATGTGGATCTCTCCGCCATGGAAGATACCCATGGCGCGGTTTATGAATATGAGCCGTCCGAAGAAGAGATTTTAGAAACACTTTTGCCGCGCAATATATCGGTACAGCTTCTGGCCAGCCTGCTGGAAAACAATGCCGGTTTCTATGCCGCTCAGATGAGCGCCATGGATAATGCCACCCGCAATGCCGGCGAAATGATCAACGCCATGACTTTGAAATATAACCGTAAACGCCAGGCCCAGATCACGACTGAACTGATCGAGATCATCGCCGGCGCAGAAGCCCTGAAATAGGATAAACCCGCATGTCCGCTCAACAAAAGATCACCGCCGCTAAAGGCAAGGTCACCCAGATTATCGGCGCCGTCGTCGACGTTTCGTTCGAGGGTGGTGTTCCCGCCATTCTGAACGCGCTGGAAACCACCAATGTCGCCACGGGTGCCCGTCTGGTGCTTGAAGTCGCTCAGCACCTTGGCGAAAACACGGTTCGCGCCATTGCCATGGACGCTACCGAAGGCTTGGTTCGCGGTCAGGAGGTCTCTGACCTTGGCACGCCGATCACGGTTCCCGTTGGCCCTGCCACGCTCGGTCGCATCATGAACGTCATCGGCGAGCCAATCGACGAGGCCGGCCCCATCGACACGAAATTCTTCAACCCGATCCATGCCGAAGCCCCCGCTTTTGCCGATCAGGCCACCTCGGCAGAGCTGCTGGTCACCGGCATTAAGGTCATCGACCTGATCTGCCCCTACTCAAAGGGTGGTAAGATCGGCCTGTTCGGCGGCGCCGGCGTTGGCAAGACCGTGACCATTCAGGAACTGATCAACAATATCGCCAAGGCTTACGGCGGGTATTCGGTGTTTGCCGGTGTGGGTGAACGTACCCGCGAAGGTAACGATCTGTATCACGAAATGATCGAATCCAAGGTCAACGAACTTGGCGGTGGCGGTACGTCACGCTGTTCGCTGGTCTTTGGTCAGATGAACGAACCTCCAGGTGCCCGCGCCCGCGTCGCTCTGACCGGTCTGGCTCAGGCGGAATATTTCCGCGATGTCGAAGGCAAGGACGTTCTGTTCTTCGTCGATAACATCTTCCGCTTTACGCAAGCCGGTTCCGAAGTGTCCGCCCTTCTGGGCCGTATTCCTTCGGCCGTGGGTTATCAACCGACCCTGGCCACCGAAATGGGCCGTCTGCAGGAGCGTATTACCTCGACCAATAAGGGCTCGATCACCTCGGTTCAGGCCGTGTACGTCCCCGCCGATGACCTGACCGATCCGGCCCCTGCCGCTTCGTTTGCTCACCTGGACGCCACCACCACCCTGTCGCGCTCAATTGCTGAACAAGGCATCTATCCGGCTGTGGACCCCCTCGATTCGACCTCGCGTATTCTGGATCCACGCGTTGTTGGTCAGGAACACTACGACACGGCGACCCGCGTTCAGCAAATCCTGCAACAGTACAAGGCGCTGAAAGACATCATCGCCATCCTAGGTATGGACGAACTGTCCGAAGAAGATAAGCTGGTCGTGGCCCGCGCTCGTAAAATTTCGCGCTTCATGTCGCAGCCCTTCCACGTCGCTGAAATCTTCACCGGCACACCGGGTGTTCTGATGTCAATCGAAGACACCATCAAGGGCTTTAAGGGGCTTTGCGATGGTGACTATGATCACCTGCCGGAAGCCGCCTTCTACATGGTCGGCACCATCGAAGACGCGATTGCCAAGGCTGAAAAGCTGGCCGGCGAAGGTAAGTAATTATGGCCGAAAACCTGTCTGGTAAGCTGCATGTGTCTCTGGTCACCCCCGAACGCGAACTTTTCGCGGGCGAGGTTGATCAGGTCGTGGCCCCCGGCGTCGAAGGCGAATTCGGCGTTCTGGCGCACCACGCACCCTTCATGACCACGCTGGCTATTGGTGATGTCATCATTCTTGACGGCACCACCCGGCGCGTCTTTCAGGTGCGCGGCGGCTTTGCCGATGTCAACGAAGAAGGCATGACCATTCTGGCGGAACACGCCAACGAATACGGCGAAGATATACATTAATTGCGCTCAGGTGCCGCGCGGGCTTGCCTCGCATAGGCTCGGGCGTGCAGTCGGCCTTACCAAACATAAAATGTTTGGAAGGCTCTGCAAAATAAAAAAATCCACTGAGTTCGCTCAGTGGATTTTTTGATTAAATAAGCTTTTGAAATTCCGCGATAACCTTGCGGTAACTGTCGCGTTTGAAATGCACAACCCGATCCAGCACCTGATCCAGTTCGCACCATTCCCAACGGGAAAACTCCTGCTCGTGATGCGCCTTCAGGTCAATCTCGCCGTCATCGCCCATAAAGCGAAAAGCAAACCATATCTGTTTCTGACCTTTGAAATTCTTGCCGATCTTTTTATTGGCGAGAACCTCAGGTGGAAAATCATAAACCACCCAATCCTGTGTGCGGCCCATAAGCATCACCGAGCGAATGCCGGTTTCTTCGTACAGTTCCCGAACCGCTGCCGCCTCCAGGTCCTCACCTTCGTCGACGCCGCCTTGCGGAAATTGCCACGCATGATTACCGCCTATACCAAACCGATGACCAACCCAGACCTGTCCTTTGGCGTTGAACACCACAATGCCGACATTGGGCCGGTAACCCTCAGGCCCCATATCCGGCTGGCTTCCTATCACTGTCTGGTTCATTGATGCACGATCGCCGAAGCGGGCGCCAGTTGCAGGCCCCTTGCATCCAGCCCTTGCGTCCATTGCAAAGCCGCCGCCAGCGTTACCGGATAGGCAAAGCCCGTGCCTAAGGCAGAGCCGCGACTTTTGGCCGTAGCCTCAAGCCCCGCCAACTGCGCCGTGATGGCCGGGGCATTGATCTGATTGTCAATGATCCGATCGGCGGACGCCCGCCCTCTGGCCCCTTTGAGGGCGCGGGCCTGACCATCATCAACAAAAGCGACACCGCGTGATTTCAGATTATCGAGAAAGATGGAGGTGCCGGACTTATCCTTGAAAAAGGCGCTGCCCTGATAGTTGGAAACGGCGAAATAACCGGTCGCCCGCGACAAGACCCAGTTCAGATTGCCGATCAGATCATCAGGTCGCACATTGGCCATAAGGGTTTGCGGGCCCGGATCATTATCCGGATAGTTTAACGGCTGCATGGGCACTTCGATCATCACTTCGTGACCCGCGGCGCGGGCCTGATCGATCCAGCCCTGCAGGCCCGATACATAGGGCACGAACGAAAGCGTGACCTGAGGCGGCAGGTTTTCGATGGCTTCACGGGTTGTAGCCGGATTAAGCCCCAGACCGCCAACAACAATCGCCACCATCGGGCGGCCATCGCTTTTGAACGGGCGCGCATAAGCGGATGCGGACGCTAAGCCATTGGGGGCCACAACCGGCAAAGGCCCCTTTTCGGTCGTCTGCACCAGCGCTGCAATCGGGGCCGGTGTTAAGGGCGAGGCCGTAAAGCGCGGGGCCGGCTTTGGATTGGCCGCGCCATCCGGGCCGGGCATAGTAATGACGGCTGTGCCTTGCCCCGGTTGCGCATTGGGATCATTGAGATCAAAGGCTTGCGCGGAAGCATCGGCGAACATGCCCAGACTATCGAGACTAAAGGCCTGCGCGCTGCTGGCACTGGCCGTCACAGGCGCCGATACGGCCGGTTTGGGCTTGGCCAGATCAATGCGCACACTGGGCGAAGCCGCATCCGGGTCACCGGCCAGATTCAGAAAGCTGATCAGGGCAATGGCAAAAGCGACCAGAGCCGTGACCGGCGCCACAAACGGTATGCGGAAAAATTCCATGATCCGCCCGCCCAAAACCGCCGGCAAGTCGCGTAAAGACGGCTTCGCCCCGCGTGGCGGGTCATTGCGAGGGCGCTCCGGCATGGCTGAGGGTTTAGGCTTGGCGAACATGAAGGCCGTTTCATTCGGGGCAAGTGATGAGCCCGATTGTGACGGATTAGGGTTAACAAAGACTAACGAAATCTGAATCAGCGCATGATTTCAAAGCCTGAAACACGTCCGATACGGCGGCAGGCTATGAACCTATTTGGGTTTGACCGAAGAGGCTGAGGATGCGGCTCCCGAAGACGAAGAAGAGGACGAAGACGCCGACGACGATGTTGCGTCTGCTGCTTTTAGCTTGGCCTTGGCATCAAATTTTACACCCGGCTTATCGACCAGATCCGAATCGGCCAGCTTGGCACCGCGTGGGTGTGCGGCCGCCATTTTGACATCGCCGCCATAGCCCAAAACATCCAGCGCACGGGTCAGCTCAAAATCACCGGTCTTGGTGTCAAACCCTTCGGGCGGCACTTCCTGCACGGCATGGGCAGAGCGACGCACCTTGCCTTCGTCCGCATCCAGCGCATTGCCATAGGCGGCTTCGGTATATTGCAGGGCCGAGGTGGCGATATATTTGGCCTGCTCTTTGGATTGCGCCACCTCAAGATCCGGCTCAATGCCGGTTTTCTGAATGGAGCGCCCCGAAGGCGTATAATAGCGCGCCGTCGTCAGTTTTACGGCCCGATTTTGCCCCAGATCAATGACGCTCTGAACCGATCCCTTGCCGAAGGTGGTCAGGCCGACCGTGACCGCCCGATGCTGATCCTGCAAGGCACCCGATACGATTTCCGCCGCAGACGCCGTGCCCGGATTGGTCAGCACCACAATGGGCTTGCCGTTGAGCATGTCGCCTTTTTTGGCCTGATAGCGGATAATATCCGAAGGATCGCGCCCGCGCTGCGAGACGATTTCACCCCCATCGAGGAACAGGTCGGCCACGCCGACAGACTGCTCCAGCAAGCCACCCGGATTGTTGCGCAGATCCAGCACCAGGCCCTTCATATTCGGGTTTTTCGCAATCAGATCGGCCAGAGCCGTCTTGGTGTCATTGGCGGTGGTTTCCGAGAAGGACGCAATACGCAGATAGCCGTAATCGCCCTCCATGCGCGTCTTGACGGATTTAACCGTGATGATTTCGCGCGTCAGTTCAACATCGAAGGGCTCTGTCTTGCCCACCCGAACGATGGTGACGGTCAGCTTGGTGTCGGGGTCGCCCTTCATCTTGGCAACCGCATCATTAAGGGGCAGGCCGACAATGGAGCTGCCGTCAATGGCGGTAATATAGTCGCCCGATTCCAGACCCGCACGCTTGGCGGGTGTGTCATCAATCGGAGTCACCACCTTGACCGCGCCATCTTCGCTGGTGACTTCAAGGCCAATGCCGCCGTAAGTCCCGCGCGTCTTTTCCTTCAGGTCGTCATAATCGTCGTCGGACAAATAGTTGGAATGCGGATCCAGACTGGCCAGCATGCCCTTGAGCGCCGAATCAATCAGCTTTTTGGAATCGACGGGGACGACATAATCCTGCTGGACGATGGCCAATACATTGCCGAACAGTTCCAGTTGTTTATAGGTTTCAGAACGCGGTGAAAACGCCGGCTGGCTGGCATAGGCCACGGCCCCAAGGCTTAAAGCAACAACGGCAACGCCAGCGAGATATATATTCTTCATGAAGTCCTCAAAGCCAAGCAGAGCATAGTACATATAAGAGTGTGAGTGTGGCGTAAACGGGGCCGTCTCAATTTGTTCATCCCACACTAAGCCTCATACAGGTACAAAAAAGGGGGCCTGGAAAAGCCCCCTCGTCTGTTATGCGGGCGTTTAGGCCTGCATCGTCCAGTTTTCAACGCCCATGGCCGCCTGCTTGACCGCTTCGGAGCGGGTCGGATGCGGATGGCAGGTACGTGCCAGATCTTCGGAAGCACCGCCAAAGGCCATCAAAACACAGGCCTCGCCGATCATTTCGCCCACCTGCGGGCCCATCATATGCACACCCAGAACCTTGTCGGTCTTCGCATCGGCAATGAATTTCACAAAGCCTTCGGTTTCGTGATTGATCTTGGCGCGGCTGTTGGCCGTGAACGGGAACTTGCCGGTCTTATACTCAACGCCCGACGCCTTGACCTGTTCTTCGGTCTGGCCCACCCAGGCCACTTCGGGCAGGGTGTAAACGACCGAAGGCACCAGATTATAATCGACATGGCCCGCCTTACCGGCAATCAGCTCAATACAGGCCACCGCGTCTTCTTCGGCCTTGTGCGCCAGCATGGGCCCAAGGATCACATCGCCAATCGCCCACACACCGGGAGCCGAAGTCTTGAAATGGTCGGTCGGAATAAAGCCGCGCGCATCCGCCTTGATGCCCACCGACTCCAGACCGAGGTTTTGCGTGAAGGGGCGACGACCAATGGCCACCAGAACCACATCCGCATTGACCTTTTCGGCATTGCCGCCAGCAGCCGCTTCGAGGGTCAGTTCAACACCCTTGGCGCCGGCCTTGGCGGCCGTTACCTTGGTGCCCAGCTTAAAGCTCATGCCCTGCTTGGTCAGCGTCTTCTGGAAGGCCTTGGCGGTTTCGGTATCCATGCCCGGCGTGATGCGGTCAAGGAATTCCACCACCGTCACCTGCGCGCCCAGACGCCGCCAGACCGAGCCCAATTCAAGGCCGATAATACCGGCGCCCACCACAACCAGCGACTTCGGTACGGATGGCAGGCTCAAAGCCCCCGTCGAGTCGACAATCTGCTTTTGATCAATCGCCACACCGGGCAGCGGTGTCGGCTCAGAGCCGGTGGCGATGACGATGTTTTTGGCGCTCAGGGTCTGAGCCTTGCCATCCTTGTCGGTGACACTGACCTTGCCGGCGCCTGCGATCGTGCCGTGGCCGACAAAATAGGTGACCTTGTTCTTCTTCATGAGGAACTCAACGCCCTTGGTCAGGGCCGTCACGCTTTCGGCCTTGGATTCCATCATCTTGATGAGGTTAAGCTTCGGCGCAGGCACATCGATACCAATATGGGCAAATTCCGAACCGGCCGCTTCGAACAGTTCAGAGGCATGCAAGAGCGCCTTGGAGGGCATGCAACCGACATTCAGGCAGGTGCCGCCCAAAACGCCGCGCGACTCTATGATCGCTGTCTTTAAGCCCAACTGACCGGCACGAATGGCGGCATTGTAGCCGCCGGGCCCGCCACCGATGATGACAACGTCGAAATTCAAGTCCTCAGCCATGCTGAAAAGCCCTTTGCGTTCAGGTAAAATTGCTTCCCGTTGCTAAGAGCCTGAGGTGACGGGGTCAAGTCAATTACGCAACCTGCGAGGACTTTTTTTGACATCGTGGCGCACGTAGCAGGCGTTTTTTGACGTAAAGTCTACAGCTTAGGTCGGGCGTCTTCGGCCCGTTACGGCTTTTTGTCCGTCCAGTTGTCTTTCGACAGGCCGACGCCATAGCCCAGATTGAACACCTTATTCATGCTTTGGGTATCAAAGGCCATCATGCCGCCGTCCGAAAAGGCATCCGGCATGGCCGTGACGGCTACATCCAGACCGTTGCGCTCGGCAAAGGCCCTAAGCGCCACAAGCGTGACCCGCGCCTGTGCCTTGATAATGGTTTCCAGACTGCGCGCAGCAATGGTGACGGCATTGTTTTTGGTCACCGAATAGGCCGGATTGATCTTGCCATTGACCAGCACATAGACATGGCCGCCGCGACGCAGATCGGCAGGCACCGTCCAGTCCAGCATGGATTCCGGCAGAATGAAAAACGGCAGGGTGACACTGCCGTCTATGTGCATTTCCTGAATAGGATGGCGGGGGGAATCCGTGTTAGTCTGATTGACATTATCGGCGGAATTGGTTTCGATCATCACCGGCGCAAACGCGCCCGGTATGCTAGCTGAGGCCACCAGAATTTTACGCACCAGATCAAGCGCGGCGGCCTGTTTATAGGGGTGGGTTTGCGCCTCCAGAGCTATGGCGCCAATATCCCAGACCACGCCTTCCTGACTGTCGAGATTGGTTGTGGCAACAAACAGCCTGCGCCCCTTTAACTGTTCACGCGCAATGGCCAGCAACAGGGCATCATCGACATAGCGCGCCACCAGACCGCGCAATTCTCCGGCTTGAAAAATACCGGGCGTAAAGGCGGCATAGAGGCCGCGTTTGTGAGTTAAACCGGCGGCCACGCCACTGGTATAAGCTTCGCGCAGCTTGCCGTCATAGTCCGGCCCCAAAAAGGCCAGTGGCGCAATCAGTGCCCCCGTTGAGACGCCGGTGACAATATCAAATTCCGGCCGGTCACCGCGCTTGGTCCAGCCAATCAGAACGCCTGCGCCAAACGCTCCGTCTGCCCCGCCGCCTGACAAAGCCAGTATCTGATAAGGTCTGGTTTTCGGGTATTTTTTGGCCGTTTCACGCATATCGGCTTCAAGACGGCCGGCCAGTGTCGGATCATCGGCATTGAAACGGGCCTTGGGGAATTCCGGAACCGTCGCAGAGGCAGCAGCATTGACCACAAAGGCCTTATCAGGGGCATCGCGCGGCACGGTCAGGCAGCCACTGAGCGCCAAAAAACATAAGGCGGCCAGAACCGGACGAAGATGAGTAAGGGGTGCACGCATAGGAAGCCTCTTTTGCGGACACCTTACCACATCAGCTATAAAAAAAGCCGCCCGATTTCACGAGCGGCTTTTTTATTTAGAGCGCCGCATAGGCGGCGGCGGGCGCTCGCC
>JBAWDM010000261.1:0-9237 GCA_049590735.1 Asticcacaulis sp.
GATGTACCGTCACGGTCTGTACAATGTCGGTGGCGGACTTAGCCAGCATGACCTTGTAGTCGCCAGGCGCAATAACCCATGTCTTATCGGCTGAGTTATAGCTGGCCAGCAGACGCGGATCGACATCGACGGTGACAGACTTGGTTTCACCGGCGTTTAAATCGACCTTGCTGAAACCGCCGAGGCGTTTGGGCGCTTCCCAACCATTACCGCCCACATAGATTTGCGCCACTTCCTTGCCCGCAACCGCGCCGGTATTTTTAACAGAGAAGGTGGCGCGGATGGTTTTACCCTGAGGCTGAGCCGCAAGGCCGGACATGGCAAAGCTAGTGTAGCTCAGGCCGTGGCCGAAGGGGAAGAGCGGCTTCAGGCCCTTTTTGTCGAACCACTTATAGCCAACAGCTGCGCCTTCGATATTGTAATTGCTCATGGGATGTGAATCGCCATCCAGCTTGGGATCGCCCTCAAGCACAGGACGGGGCAATTGATCGAGCGAAGCCGGGAAGGTGGCGGGCAAATGGCCCGACGGATTGACTTCGCCGGTCAGGACACGGGCAATGGCTTCGCCACCATTGGTGCCGGGATACCAGGCTTCGATCACAGCGCCGACCTTGGACAACCACGGCATAACAACCGGGCCGCCCGTTTCCAGAACGACAACGGTTTTCTTATTGGCACCGGCGACCGCACTGATCAGGGCATCCTGATTGTTGGGCAGATTCAGATCAGGCACATCAAAACCTTCACCGGTCCATTGTTCACCAAACACAATGACCACATCTGCCTTTTTGGCAGCCGCAGCGGCGGCCTTTACGTCCTTGCCGTCAAGATAGGTGACGGTGGCGGAGGTGCGGGCCTGAATGCCCTTCATCGGGGAAGATGGATACCAGGTTTTCGGGCCGGGGAAGCCCTTGCCCCACTCATCGGCGACAGGCGAGCCACCGATCGGATAGACCTGCGATGATCCGCCGCCCGATAACACGCCGACATCGGCATGGGCGCCGACGATCAGGATAGATTTGGCCGTCTTGCTGAGGGGCAGAAGACCCGGCGTGTTCTTCAACAGAACCATGCCTTCTTCGGAGTCGGTCTGGCTGATCTTGCCGTTTTTAACGAAGTCAATCTTTGTGGCCTGATCCCCCTTGACCGGGTTATCGAACAGGCCAACCTCGAACATCGACCAAAGAATGCGCTTGGCCATGTCATTGGCGCGTTCCTGCGACACATAGCCATTATTCACGGCTTCGCGCAGGGCGCCCGCGAAATAGGGCGAGCGGTCAAAGGCCCAGCCGGATTGCTGATCAAGACCGTTATTGGCGGCCTGAGTGGTCGAGTGGGTCGCGCCCCAGTCGGACATGACATAGCCCTTAAAGCCCCAGTCGGTTTTCAGCACCTGATTGAGCAGCCAGTCGTTTTCGCAGGCATAGTGGCCGTTGACGCGGTTATAGGAACACATGACCGAACCGGGATTGCCGGTTTCATAGGCAATCTGGAAGCCCAGCAGGTCGGATTCACGTCCGGCCTTATCGTCGATCTGGTGATCCATCTGATTGCGGTTCGTCTCCTGGTCGTTGAAGGCATAGTGTTTCAGGGTCGAGATGACGTGATTGGACTGGATGCCCTTGATTTCGTGGCCGGTAATGGTGCCGGACAACAGGGGATCTTCGCCGCCATATTCAAAATTACGACCATTGCGTGGTTCGCGCAGCAGGTTCATGCCGCCTGCCAGTTGCACATTGAAGCCGGACATATAGGCTTCGTTACCGATCATAGCGCCACCGGCCTCAGCCACTACAGGGTTCCAAGTGGCGGCCGTATTGATGCCGGACGGCAGGGCGGTGCGGCCTCGCGGCAGATCGGCTTTGCGAAACTCTGCGGGTACGGTCTGGGTGGCGACGCCGACACCTGCGTCGGTTTGCCATTGATTGGGGATGCCAAGACGTGGAATGCCGGGCACGAAGCCAGCAGAGTACGGCAGGCCTTCTTTAGGGAAGACGTAATTCTTAATGGGTGTGATCCGCCACTTCGCATCGGTAGAGAAATAGCCGAAGGTAAGCTCCAGCTTTTCCGCTAAGGTCATTTCCTTGAGGATCAAATCAGCGCGTGTTGAGGCGTCAAGCTTGGTGTCCATCCACGGTTTATCCGCAGGTGTGTCTGTAACGGCCGTAGGTTGCGGAGGCGGAGCGTTGGTGGTCTGAGCCTGAACGGCAAAGGGGGTCAGCGCGATGGCGCCGATAAGGGCTGTGGTCGTTGTCAGTCGCGTCAAATAAATATGCGAGGCGCGTTTAAGTTTAGTCATGAATATACTCCCGGTGTAAATGATTGATTGAGTGTCTTTGGTGACACCGCTTAATTATTGCGATCTGAGATCGTGACTGGCCGCTTGGTTATAGCGTAAAATAATCAAGTCAAAAGCAAAAAACGCCAGCCCTTATTTAAAAGCTGGCGTTGTATTGAAATACAGTGACTTAAGCCCTCAACTTATTAGAAATAAGGGCTTTGTCGCGGCCTAGGGGATATTGCGCGGCAGGAATTTCACATCATAGCCGGGGCCGAAATCGAGCAGGAACACGGGGCCAAGGGCGATAGACTGGGTATTCAGCGCTAAGTGCAGGGTGGCATTGGCGCTTTCGGCCGGATAATCCTTATCCGCCGTGGCATTGACATAATAGAGTTTCCAGTCGGAGCTGATGGTCAGATTTTCCGTGGTCAGGGGCGTATAGGGCGCTGCGGATTGCTGAATGAGCGCTGGCACCTTAATCGTCTCAGGCGTTATGGCGCGCGCCCAAAAGGCCAGCAGAACCACATCGCCTTTTTTAATCGCCTTGGAGGTTTTGATCCCGGCCTGAACATCCCACGGATTGCTGCCGATCTTGGTAGTGTCGATCTGAAGGGCAGAGCCGCCATTCACCTGATCGTCCTTCAACAGCTTGTGCGTCTGATCGGTGCCGGAAACATCCCATTGGTCGGCGGCGGGATTATTGACCAGTTGCGCATTGATATCGACGGCGGCCTGAGCCACGGGCGCAAAAAGAAAGGCGGCAGCCGCCGCACCGGCGACCAAAAGGCGAATGGACATGAGGGCTGTCTCCTGTGGTGTGTCTTTATGTCTTTGTCTGATGAAATGCCGCATTCCGTCAACCCCTTAGCGCAACTTGTGCGGTGATAAAAACCTGATAGAGTCCGCCAGTCGCCATAATGAGACGAGTCAGATGACCCAGACCCCGCCCGCCGCAGCTTTGGAACCCAGGGACATCCAGCGCATTATTATCGGCCTTATGTTGGTTATGCTGCTGGCGGCACTGGATCAGACCATTGTCTCGACCGCCATGCCGACCATCGGGCGCGAACTGAGTGACATCGAACATCTGCCGTGGATTGTGACGGCCTATCTGCTTTCGGCCACGGTGGTGACGCCTCTTTACGGCAAGCTGGCGGATATTATTGGCCGGCGCACGACCCTTTTGATGGCGATTGTGGTCTTTCTGGTGGGCTCGGCCTTATGCGGGCTGGCCACCAATATGTATCTGCTGATCGCGGCGCGTGTGGTGCAGGGGCTGGGCGGCGGCGGGTTGATGTCGCTGGTTCAGACCGTGATTTCGGATGTCGTCACCATGAAGGAGCGCGGCAAGTTACAGGGCTATTTTGCGGCAGTCTTTACGTCAGCAAGTCTCGGCGGGCCGGTATTGGGCGGGTTTATCGCTGAAAAATTCCACTGGTCGGCTATTTTCTGGATCAATTTGCCGTTCGGACTTTTGGCCCTGTGGATCGTCTATAAGGCCTTGCTGAAGCTGCCGCGTTACGAAAAGCCGCATAAGCTTGACCTGATTGCTGCGGCTTTGATGGCGGTTGCGGCTCTGGCCGTTATGCTGGCGCTTAATGCGCATGCCGGCACGATTTATGGCCTGCCCGTATGGAGCCTTTATATTGTCTCTTTGCTTTTTTGGGGGCTGTTTGCCCTGCGTCTCAGGCTGGCGGCGGAACCCCTGATTCCCATAGATGTGCTGAAAAATGGCATTGTGGTGCGCGCCACACTGATGTCGACCCTGGCCATGGGGGTGATGATGGGCATTGGCATCTACCTGCCCATCTATTTGCAGGTTGTGCATGGTCTGAGCGCGACCCAGACCGGTTTGGCCATGATCCCGATGAGTCTGGGGGTGGTCTTCGGCTCCATCGGTGCCGGACGGATGATCAGCGCCAGCAAGGGGCAAAAATACAAACAGGCCCCTATGATCGGTCTGCCGGTTGCGGCGCTGGTCTATGCCGCTTTGGCCGTCTTTCCGGGCATGGAATTCCTACCTAAGCCTGCCAGATTATGGGGTTATGAGGCCTTGCTGGTTATCGCCAGCGCCGGTCTTGGCACCATTATGTCGGTAAGTATTGTGGCGGTTCAAAATGTGGTGGAGCGTCATCAGATGGGCACGGCCACCGGCATGATGAACTTCTTCCGGTCACTGGGTGGCGCCCTGCTTGTGGCGGCTTTTGGTGCGCTGTTGTTCGGACAGGTGTTTGGCCTTGTGGGCGGCTCAGCCAGCGAAGGCCTGACACCGCAGGTGCTGGATCATCTGAAAACGGTCGATAGGGCCGCCCTGATCTTCCGGCCTCTGTTCGCCTGTGGTGCCGGTGGTCTCGCTCTGGCCTTTATTACTCTTTGGAGCATGGAAGAAAAGCCAATACGAAACCGTGATCCTGAACTGGCGAAAATGGTCGAGACGGCCATACCGGAAGGGCTGGAAGGCGCTGATTTTTCAGATCGGCCGAAATCCTAACGCCGCACCAGTGTAATCGCTTTTTCAGGACAGGCGGTCACGCACAGGCCGCAGGCACGGCACGCATCAGATCTCACGGCAAAAGATTGCTTCCAGCCGCCGACAAAGCCTTTGATTTTTGCGATGCCGCGAATGTCCTTACGAGATTCCGGCGGCAATATGCCCAGATCAAAAACTTCATAGGGACAGATGACCACGCAATCGGCCTTGCCGTCGCAGCGATTGCGGTCAATGACCGGTATAAAGTGCCCGGCAGGCTGTGTGCAGTTCTGACCTGTTGTTGGGGGCATGGTATTAAACCTATGAGAGAAAAAATGCGGAGAGACACCATCTCTTTAGACGGCCTTAAGAGTTTAGGGTTTAGGCATTAACCACAAGTATCAACCCTGACAAGTCTGTGCAGAAAGCACCTCCATGAACGGTCGTTCGGCATCCCATACCAAAACCGGTGCAACCGGCCCGCGCGAAGTGCGCAATCTAGCCAATCTGGGTGAAACGGCCTCGACCAGCCGCGTCCTTAATCTGGTGCAGATTTTCGCCATTAGCGGCCGCACAGAAGGCTATGCGGCGCGGCCTTTTTTTAAAAATTCGCAACTCAATAAGGCTATGCTGATCAAGCATACGCTGCGAGCGCCGGAACGTGATCTCTTTCAACGCCCACGTCGCACGGCCACTAAGATATTATTGCCGTTCGATGCGTCCGATCTGCGTCTGGGTGGGCGCTCTATCTTTGTTAATCAGACGGGGTTCAATAAATTTGTCCGATCCTGGTATGGCGATGGCGATCCCACCGCCAATACAGATTTGCAAATTCTGGAACATCTGGATGCCATTCCTTCGCTGGATCCTTTTTTGGTGCGCGAACATCTGGCCCGTTTCGGCTTTCGTCCTGACCCCTGTTACCTGAAGATTTCGCCTCAGGATCTTCAGGATATGCAAGGCTATGCCAATGCGGAAATAGAGCGTCTGGTCATGACTGCCTTTGGTGCGGGCATGGAATCGGCTGCGATGCGTCTGACGACGAAGATTCTGGCTAATAATCTTGATTCGGATCTGGAACCGCTCAAAGAAACCTTTCGCATGACGGACAGTGACTTTTCCGAAGGCATGTTTTCCTGGCGCGGCTTTCTTTATTTCAAATGGCGTCAGGCCGAACTCCAGACCGATATCAAAAAAGTTGTTGATGGCCTGCATAGTTACAAGACGATCGGCCCGTCCGATGAAGGCACGCGTGACTATCTGAACGAAGCCCGGCCGCGCTTAGCGCGTAAAATCATTACGGCCATTGTCGCCACGCGCAAAACCCTCAAAGTCTATGATGATGCTTATCAGGCCCTGACGGAAGGGGCTGACCCCGTGCCCTTCCGGCAATTTCTGATGAATGGCCCGTCGATGTTTTTTGAACTGGGCGAGCGCATTGGCATATTGAGCCATATCGGTTCTTTCTGGGCCTATCGTATGGGAGCACGGATGCAGCATATGCGCCTGACGCCTACGGAATTTGCCGATATTCTGGTCGATTTCGAAGACAGTCTTGTCAATCTCGATGCAGCCCCGCCGATGGAGGGCGCTGCGTCGACCCTGCTGTAAGCCCGGAACATTTCCTTTGGCGAATAGGCTTGCGGGCGATTAGTCTTGAGTTTGCCCTTATCGCATCCTATTATAGGGATGGCGGGTCTTGCTGTGGCTCCCGTGGCGATCAATATTCCTTCTGACCTTAATCACTTAGAACGGGGGCTGTCTCTGATCTGGACCGTGGTCCTAATTACACGGCTCCCACCTGACTAGTCAGGTCTGAGAGGATTTCATCGTATCGACACGACTCTTATGGCGCCGCCAACCCATCCCTATGCTATTGCGACAAGACATTGAGATTCAGGAGCTAGCCGCATGAATATCGAGGTCAATAGTCTTGCCACGCACAAAAGCCTGCTGCGTCAGGAAATGAAGTCCCGTCGTGCGGCCCTGGCAATGGCTGCGCCCTATGCCGGGGATGAACTGGCGGAGGTGGTCAGCGCCACATTGACGCAAAACGCGCTGTGGCCGGATACCGATGCCGTCATTGCCGGTTACTGGCCTATCCAAAGCGAGATTAACCCTCTGGCCTTGCTTCAGATGTTTGAAGAGCGCGGCAACAGGCTGGCCATGCCATGCCTTGACGCTGCGGGCGACACCTACAGCATGATCTTCCGTAGCTTTCGTCTGGGCGATGAGCTGGTCAACGGGCCGTTTGGCATACGTCAGCCGGATGAGATGGCCGATGAAATCCTGCCGGATGTGATTTTGTTGCCCTTGTTGGCCTTTGATGCACGTGGCTGGCGACTGGGTTATGGTGGCGGCTATTATGACCGCATGCTGGCCAGACTTCAGGCGCAAAAACAGATCAGGGCCTATGGGGTCGCTTTTTCAGAACAGCAACTTGATGAAATACCGTTTGAAGTGCATGATCAGCCCTTGGATGGTGTTTTTACCAATCAGGGCGTGATCATGACGCGCTCAAACCTTTAGGCCGCTTCAACCGGCCTTAGACTCTGGAAAATTTATGCGTTTTGCTTTTTTTGGTGATGTGGTGGGCCGCGCCGGACGCGATGCCCTCGCGGAACACCTGCCGCGTGTGAAGCGCGAACTGGATCTCGAATTTGTTATTATCAATGCCGAAAATGCCTCAGCAGGCTTTGGCGTATCAGAAAATTCCGCCAAACAGCTTTTTGACGCCGGTGCCGATTGCCTGACGCTTGGCAACCATTCCTGGGATCAAAAAGAGGCCCTGACCTATATTGTCCGCGAACCACGCCTGATCCGGCCCGTCAACTATCCGCCTCTGGCCGATGCGCCGGGGCGGGGCGCCAATCTGTTTGAGACGGCTTCGGGCAAGCGGATTCTGGTCATGAATGTGCTGGGTCTGGTGCATATGGCATCCATGGATGATCCGTTTGCGGCGGTCGATAAGCAACTGGAGGCCTGTCCTCTGGGTATGCTGGCCGATGCGATTGTGGTGGATATGCACGCCGAAGCGACCTCTGAGAAAATGGCCATGGGGCATTTCTGCGATGGCCGCGCCACGCTTGTGGTCGGCACCCATACCCATGTGCCGACAGCCGATGCGCAAATCCTGCCCAATGGGACGGCCTATCAGACCGATGCCGGTGCCTGTGCGGATTATGACAGCGTGATCGGCATGGACAAGGAAGAACCCTTGCGCCGGTTTACCACCCGCATCGGCAAGGAACGCTATCGTGCCGCGTCCGGCCCGGCGACGATCTGTGGTGTCTATGTCGAAAGTGATGACCGCACGGGTCTGGCCACGCGTATAGAGCCCATTCGTCTGGGCGGGCGTCTGTCTCAGACCTTGCCTCAGTTGCGGGTTTCGGTTTAGAAGCGGAAATTATTCCCGCCATAAGCCGTTAGACTTATGGCTTAAACAAGACGTGAAAAATTCTTGAAGGCCATTGTAATGATGTTACCCCGAAAGAATTTTTCTCCACATCGAAATGACACAAAAAAGTATTTTGGCTTTTTGCCCAAAACTTTTTTCGTGAGAGGATATTATGGCCGGTCATAGTAAATTTAAGAACATCATGCACCGCAAGGGCCGTGCCGATAAGGTGCGCTCAAAGCTGTTTTCCAAGCTGTCGCGAGACATTACGGTCGCGGCGAAATCGGGCATGGCGGACCCGGCGATGAACCCGCGCCTGCGTCTGGCCGTTAATAATGCCCGTTCCGAATCCATGCCCAAGGACAATATCGAGCGCGCCATCAAAAAAGGCGCGATGAACGAGGCGGATACCTACGAAGATATCCGCTACGAAGGTTTTGGTCCCGGTGGTGTCGGTATTATTGTTGAGGTTCTGACGGACAATCGTAACCGCTCGGCCTCCAATGTCCGCAGCTATTTCTCAAAGTGCGGCGGCAATATGGGGGATTCCAATTCGGTCAGCTTTATGTGGGATCGTTTGGGTCAGATCGACTATCCGTTATCGGCCGGTAGTGCCGATGCCATTATGGAAGCCGCCATAGAGGCCGGTGCGTCAGACGTTGAAACCGACGAAGACCCTGAAGAAGGCGGTCACACCATCTATACGACCTATGAAGACCTGAATGCCGTGGTCGATAGCATCAGCAAGGTCCTGGGCGATCCGAAATCGACCAAATTCATCTGGAAGCCACAAATCCTGACCCCTTTGACGGGCGATCCGGTTAAAACGCTCATGAAGCTGATTGATGCGCTTAATGATGATGATGACGTGCAGCAGGTCTTCGCCAATTTCGATATTTCCGATGAGGAACTCGAAGCGCTGGGTTAGGTCCAAAAGATAGAGTCCGTGATGGAAATTAAGCCAAATATGACCTCCGCCAGTCTGTCGAAACAAGAGATATATCACTCGGTAACGGCTGATATATTGGCGGTTTTGGACGGTGAGCCGGATCGGGTGGCGCAAATGGCCACCTGCGCATCCTTATTGAC
>JBAWDM010000262.1:0-12822 GCA_049590735.1 Asticcacaulis sp.
ACGGTAAAACCAGGTGGAAAAAGCGCTGCGGGCCGGATCAAAGCGTGCCGCATGCTGCCATGACCGTGTCAGGGCTTCCTGAACGCAATCCTCGGCATCCTGCTTATGATGTACGATGCGCATGGCAATGGCCTGTGCGCGTGACATATACCGTGCGGCCAGCAAGCGAAAGGCCTGTTCCCGTATCAAACCGGTTTCGCCGCCGGCAATGCGAGACATAAGATCCGTATCGGATGAAACTCCGGTCATAATAGGGATAATCGAAGTTTCATCGCGATACATAGGCACATCAGTCCTGACGGAAAGTCTTCAGAAAGATGCGACCGAATTAAGTTGCCGGTGTGGCGGCCTTATCGGCTTTTTTGTGGTGCTTGTGCTTCATGTGTGTGGCCTTGGCGGGTGCAGCTTTGGCGGGCGAAGCTTTGGCGGCAGCGGCTGGTTTTGCGGGAGCCGTTGTCGTTGCGGCAAAAGCGGCGCCGGACAGCAGTACGGCAGCCATAACGGGGGCGATGAGGAACATCTTGGTCATGAATATATCCTTTGAAGATTATAAATGCTGATCGGTATGAGCAACATCTGTTCCTGATACGCAGGGGTTTGGATTTTCCCTGTGCGGCTTTCAAAAATGAAAATAAAAAAAGGCCTCCCGAACATCTGTTCGCGGAGGCCTTTTTCTGGCGTCGCCTTGCGGTTTCATACGACATGCCCGTCGCGGGCGCTATATGTCCGTCTTGCGACGTCTGACGGAAACGGATGGGGGCATCCGCTTTCGCCTATTGCAGTGTCTCTGACATATTCTGTCGTGGCACAGTTTTGATGCGTTGAATTTCTTCTTTCAGCTTAAGTTTCTTCCGTTTCAGTTCCTTAAGGTATAGAGAGTCCACGGACGGACTACGCTCTTCGCGAGCAATGATGGATTTAAGGGATTGATGACGCTGGTCGAGTTCACGAACTCTCGCTTCAATGCTCATATGGCCTTATCCTTCGTTTCTCTTGTGATCGAACCCCGTGTCCGAACAGACTATAGGGAACACCCCTATGAGGAGAATGTAGAATCACAATCGGTTACATTCGATCACGGAAACGAGAGAATTAAGGTATAGGTGGCATTAAGCCTAATTGCGTCATGACAAAAGATAAAATTAAACCCAATCAACGCCTTATTGTTGCCATTAGTGGGGCATCCGGCGCAATTTATGGCATTCACGCCCTTAGAGCTTTAAAACACGCGGGCGTTGAGTCCCATCTGATTGTCTCCAAGGCAGCCGGCCTGTCCTTAGACGCCGAACTGGATATGCGGCTCGAAGATGTCCACGCTCTGGCAGATGTGGTCTATAAGCCCGCCGATATTGGCGCGGCCCTGGCTTCTGGCTCGTTTCAAACCCTGGGCATGCTGGTGGCGCCCTGTTCGGTCAAGACACTGGGAGAAATCACGACCGGCATGACCTCATCCCTGATCAGCCGTGCGGCGGATGTGTGCCTCAAAGAGCGCCGCCGGCTGGTGTTGATGGTACGCGAAACGCCATTACATCTGGGACACTTGCGGTCCATGGCTGCGGTGACGGAGATGGGGGCCATTGTTGCGCCGCCCATGCCGGCCTTTTATACCCGCCCGCAAAGTCTTGATGAGATGGTGACGCAAAATATAGCGCGGGTTCTGGCTCTGTTTGATATTGATGTACCTATGCAGCGCTGGGGTGAGGATATTTCGCTTGAGCGCTGAGATCTGGACATGGTGCGTGACGGCCTATGATCGGGCGGGGGTGGCCGATATCTGCCTGAGTTTGCAGGATGAGGACGGGCAGAATGTGCCCTTATTGTTATGGGCGGCCTGGCTGGCCAGCGAAGGTGTCGTGCTTGACGAATCGCTGGCAGGTGAGGCGGTGGGCATGACGCGCATTTGGTCGGAGTCGTTGATATCCCCCTTACGTCAGGTACGCAGGCGTCTGAAAACAGAATTGACGGCAGATGATGAAGACGCGCGATTGCCCTTGCGGCAAAAAATAAAAGGGCTGGAACTGGAGGCTGAGCGTACGCTTTTGCAGATTTTAGGCAGGCAGGGGTATGGCGAAAATTATGAAAATACACATAAAAATCAAAACTTTAATGCGCTGATGACGCAAAACCTGCAAACCATTGCCAGCGCCTGGGGCGCGGAGGTGCCAAAAAAGCGTCTGCTACAGCTTGCTGAGGCTCTTTCAGAGGGGGGTATTTTAAGTTATAATGCCCCTGTCCAAAGCCTATGACCTCCGTCATTTCGTCTTTTATATCAAACTATTAGCCAGAGAGGAGTCGGCATTCCCATGCACGACGACAGCCATATCCGATCACCGCTCGGAAAGGATAATCTGCATCTGGTCACGACCAATGGTAAAGGACCAAAAGAAGGATCGGCTTCTGATCAGCCGCAACCTATGACGCAGCGTCAGCCCCTGCGACAAGACAGTGAGTCGGTTCATCTGGAACTGGTCGGAGATGAAACAGTGGCAGACACGGAGGCTTTGCGTGTCCGCGATCTGCCCATTGATGTGACCATTGTCATGTTACGTAATGAATGTGCTCTGTTAAAGCAGGAGCATAAGGATCTGGATGAGGCGATCAGTGCCTTGCAGGCCACGGTTCTGCCGGATCAAATTCTGCTGGCGCGGTTTAAACGCAAAAAGCTTAATCTGCGCGACCGCATCGCCAAGATTGAAGACAAGATCAGGCCTGATATAATTGCCTGAGGCCTGATATTATTGCCTGAGAATTGAGCGTGCGGCCATGACGGCTGTCGAAAAACAGGCCTGTAGCAAATAACCGCCGGTCGGTGCTTCCCAATCCAGCATTTCCCCAACCGCATAGATACCGGGCAGGGCCTTGATCTCAAAATCAGGGCTTAGGGATGAAAACCTGATGCCACCTGCCGAGGAAATGGCGCGTTCAAGGCTTTGCATGCCGGTCAGTCGCACCATTACGGTTTTGATGTCGGTGGCTTTCACCTCATGAACCAGAGCGATCGCCGCCGGTGACAAATTCAGAGATTTACGTAAGCGATTGCTCAGTGAATCCTTAGGAGAGGCGCGGCCCAGCTTGGAGCTAACCTGTCCGCTATTCATATCGGGGCGCAAATCAATCGCGATGTCGGCAAAACCGTCTTTAGTCAGCGCATCGCGCAAGTCGGCACTGAGGGCATAGATGACGCCGCCTTCAACCCCATTGTGGGTCAGCATAAGCTCCCCTTTGACGGCGCGGCCTTTAAAATTGACCGCTATATTTTTCAGGGGCTGACCCGCGAATCTGTCTGCAAAGGCTACGCTCCAGCGGGTCTGAAAGCCGACATTGGCGGGCAGGAAGGGGGCCATCTCCACACCCTTATCCTGCAAATAGGGCATCCAGCCGCCATCAGCCCCCAGTTTCGGCCAACTGGCGCCGCCCAGCGCCAGTATGGTGACCTCCGGACGAATACGTATTGTCACCGGCCCCTGTGTGAAAATCAGGGCCTCCTTATCAAAACCCTGCCAATCGTGTCGCGGATGTAATCTCACCCCTTGTGCGTCAAGACGGCGCAACCACTGGCGTAACAGAGGTGACGCCTTCATGGCCTTTGGGAAAAGTCGGCCTGATGTGCCGACAAAAGTCTCGGCCCCAAGCGCGTCGGCCCAGTCACGCAAATCTTTCGGGGTGAAGGCTTCCAGTGCGGGCCTGAGGGGGTGGCTTTTTTTGCCGTATCGCGCCACAAAACGTTCAAACGGTTCCGTATGAGTGAGGTTGAGGCCGCCCCGTCCGGCCATCAGGAATTTGCGCGCAACTGACGGCATGCGGTCGTAAATATCGACCTGCAGACCGGCTGCGCTGAGGATATCAGCAGCCATTAGACCGGCGGGGCCCGCCCCAATGATAGCAACGGAAGATGTCATAGCCGCTCTTAACGCGAACAATGCCGCAAGGCCAAGCAAAAGCTTTTATGTGACACACACTGCCCTGATCTTATCCGCAGGGGCTCCTCATTGAATCCTTATAGGTAAAACGTAAAAGTTCCTAAGACGTGGCGATCCCTGTCCACGCGTTCGATGAGGATATCCGATCATGAAGCGCATTGTTCTTTTTACATTAATTGCTGTTCTGCCTGTTTTAGCCGCTTGCCACACGATTCAAGGTGCAGGTCAAGATGTGACCGCCGTTGGCAAGGGCATGGAAAGCGCCGCCAACTAATTCTGATGTCTGTATAGTTTGCCTATAATAGCCCGCAGCCTCGTGTTGCGGGCTATTTGCTTGGGCGAAAATTTCACGTAAACTTGCCACAATCGTGAAAGAGACTGGCCACGAATCAATTTTCCGGAGTTTGCGCCATGAAGCGTATCGCCCTTATATCCCTGCTTGTTTTCATGCCCCTCATCAGTGCCTGCCATACCATTCAGGGCGTCGGTCAGGACATTACGGCGGTTGGCCGCGGCCTGGAAGACGCCACGCGGTAAATATGCAGATTTGATGGTTTAGGGTTTGCCGGTCAGTTGGCGGTATATTCCGAGGGCACATGATGGCCGCGGCGCGCCAGCTTTTCCGTCATGATGGTGTTTTTCATGATTAAGGCAGAGACCATCATGGCTGTGCTGCATGCGGCCAGAAGTGGCAGCAAGGTGTTGAACTGACCGCTCACTTCCAGAGCAAACAGGACGGAA
The DNA here is from genome assembly GCA_049590735.1 of Asticcacaulis sp. Taxonomy (GTDB): domain Bacteria; phylum Pseudomonadota; class Alphaproteobacteria; order Caulobacterales; family Caulobacteraceae; genus Asticcacaulis. The sequence goes on from JBAWDM010000262.1 coordinate 4,662, forward strand.
GCGAAAATCGCCCGTGAGGCTCCGGCAAAGCAGGCCGCCATGCCTACTAGTCCGGCCATACGCACATCTATAGTGAGCATCGGCAAGGTAGCCTCGAGAGCCTGAGCTATCAGTACGCCTAAACCGCCGCCAATGGTGAAAATGGGTGCGAGTGTGCCGCCTGATGTGCCGCTGCCCAAAGCTATCGACCACGAAACAAATTTCAGCAAACAAAATACCAGCAGGGCCGTGCCGAGAAAATCACCACTTATGATGCGGTCAATATTGCCGTAGCCGACCCCCATGGTCTGGGGCTCAAAATAACCCACAATTCCTACAACAAGCCCGCCAATAGCCGGCCACCACATCCAATGGATCGGCAGATGTTCAAACAGGTCTTCTATGAAACAGGTGGATTTGGCAATCACAACTGAGAACAGTCCCATAACAAGACCGAGCAGGGCATATCCGATCAGACCGGTGGAACCGGCAGCGGCAAAGGGCGCGAAATGGAACAGGGGGTCAGTGCCGAATAGGTAAGGTCGCAGAATAATGGCCGATAGGCTGGCCAAGGCCACAGGGATAAAGGAACGCGGGCGAAATTCGAAGACCAGCAGTTCAATCGCCAGAAATATTGCTGAAAAGGGCGTGCCGAAAATGGCGGTCATACCGGCTGCGGCGCCGGCCGCCAGTAAGATTTTACGTTCGTCGGCTGTTACATGAATGACTTGCCCCAGTAAGGAGCCTAAGGCGCCGCCTGTGGCAATGATCGGGCCTTCTGCACCAAACGGGCCGCCCGTGCCAATGCTTATGGCGGCCGAAAGGGGTTTAAGAAACGTCATGCGCACGGGAATGCGGCTGTCATTGGTCAGGATCTGCTCCATGGCTTCGGGAATGCCGTGGCCGCGAATGGCCCTGGAACCATAGCGGGCCATAAGACCGATAATCAGTGAGCCGATCACCGGAATGGCTATAACCCACAGGCCCAGACTATTTCCGGCAGGTGATACCAGTTCCGTCGATATGCGTCCGTAAAAGACCAGATTGGTGATTAGCCCGATCAGGCCCATCAGGCCAAAAGCGATCGGTACCATGATCAGACCCAGACCGATGCACATGATGCCAATACTGAGGCTGCGACGATCAAGGGCGCGTGGATGGTGCGCAATATCGGCTTTTTCCAGCACAGGGCCAATGCCAAGTGATATGGGCAGGCCCGGCGTGGTAGAGGCGTTTTTCAGGTTTTGATGGGTCATGCTGCGGGGGTCAGGTCCGGGTATCTGTTGTTTCAAAAAAGAAGCCGGCTTCATGGTCGGAAAGATGCGCCGCACGGATCAGAGCCTCCAGACCCTGTGCCAGAGGGGCCAGAGTTTCAGGCGGCAGCTGACTGACTGCCTGCAAAAGCTTTTCATGGGCACTGAGCGGGCTATCTTTCAAACACGCACGTCCGGCCTCGGTCAGAACGACAGCCAGTCGGCGGCCATCGGCAGGGTCACGTTCCCGACGCACCAGACTACGCGTTTCCAGACGACCCAACAGCTCAGAGACAGTGCTTTGGTGGGTAAAGGTAAGCGCCGCCAGGGCATTGACCGACAGGCCCTTATGATTTTCGATGAGCTTCATGACCATAAGCTGGGCAGGCGTGGTCTTTATTCCATCCCGGGTTTCGCTTTGCCCCACCGACAGACGCAGGGCCTGTACGATTCGGCGCAGTGAATCCATGACGATTTGTGGCTGAGACGGGTGATTGATAATTGTATGGGCTCCCATATAATTTGCTGTAAATATACCTGCGCTGCCGGCCTGTCCAGCCTGAAGACATTCTAAATTGACCTGCCAAAGTGAAGGCGGTTACATAGTTTCGAGTGTCTGACTGAGTTGCGCGCTCAGAAAATCAGCCACGCGCCGGATGCGGGCATTGGTGCGCACATCTTCGTGCATGACCAGCCATATGGGCAGGGCCGGCAGGTGAACCCCGATATCCAGACGTTCCAGATCTGCCTGTGCATCCCCCAATATAGTCTGCGTAAATCCCAGTCCGGCCCCGGCCAGCATCAGATGCCAGCAGAGCATCTGATCATCGCTGCGCACCGGAAACTGCTCGCGCTCTACGAAAATGCCATGAGCGGCAAAGCCTTTCAGGATGAGATCGGAGCGGTCAAAGCCAATCATGTCATGATCGCGCAGGTCTTGCAGGGTTTGCGGGCGGCCTTTGCGCGCCAGATAGGATTTAGCGGCATAGAGACCCAGAGGGGTTTCCCCCAGTTTACGGGCAATCAGCGCGTTTTGAGTCGGATCAAACATGCGCAAGGCAATATCCGCATCGCGGCTAAGCAGGTTTTGCGCCGTATCAGAGGGCACGATTTCGATCTGTATAAGAGGCTCCAGCCCTCGCAAATGTGCGATAAGGGCTGGCAAAATCAGATGACTGACCACAACAGATGCCGTTATGCGAACCGTGCCGGACAAGGTTTCGGATCGCCCCTGCGCCTTAAGCTCAAGCGCCTGAGCGGCCCGCCCCATGATGCGTGCATCCCCGATCAGGCTTAAGCCCGCCTCGGTCGGCTCCAGTCCCTGAACGGAACGGCGAAACAGGGCTACGCCCAGCGTGTCTTCCAGCATTTTAACATGGCGGCTCAGTGTGGGTTGCGTGGTGCCAAGTTGCTGGGCGGCGGCCGACAGAGAGCCGGTCTCGGCGGTCGCTAAAAATGATCTAAGCAAAGTCCAGTCCAGCATGACAAACACCTAATATGCAAATTTGTATATTAAACTTCTAATTATGCGCAATAAACATACAAAAATTATAGGCGTAAAAGGCGGTTGTCAAGCAAAGGAGACACATCATGAAAACCATACTTATATTGGGCGCCAATGGCGGCATCGGCAAAGCCACAGCCAGGGCTTTTTTAGCGGCCGGATGGCGGGTCGCCGGTCTGGTGAGGGGGGAGCAGGGGGCCATCGAGGGAATAAAGCCCGTACGGGCCGATATGTTCGACACACAAGCCGTAGTCAGAGCCGTCTCCGAAGCCGTCGGATCGGTGGATGTCGTCTTTAACGGGCTGAACGTACCCTATCCGACATGGCCAACCGATGCCTTACCCCTATATACGGCTGCCGCCGACATAGCGGAGGCTTTGGGCGCGCGGCACATCTATCCGGGCAGTGTCTATAATTTCGGCAGCGCCATGCCGCCGGTTTTAACCCCGCAAACCCCATTCAGGGCCGATACGGTCAAGGCGCGCATCCGTGTCGAGATCGAAGCTATGCTGCGTCAGCGCGCCCAAGCCGGTCGACTGAAAACCCTTATCATCCGGGCGGGCGACTTCTTTGGGGCCGAGGCAAGGATGAGTTGGATGAAGGCACTGGTCGGCAAAGATTTGGCCAAAGGAAAGATTGTCACGCCGGGTAAGCCGGGGACTGTGCATGCCTGGGCCTATCTGCCCGATCTGGCGCAGGTGATTGTGCGGCTGGCGGAAAAAGAGACTGAACTTGCGGACTATGAGGTGTTTCATTTTGAAAGTCATAATGTCACGCCCCGGCAACTGGCTGAGGCCGGGGGGAAGGCTGCGCAGCGTAAGGTGCGGGTGAGTCATATGCCGCGTATGATGTTTTCACTGATTGCCGTGTTTGATCCGTTTATGAAGGCAGCGCTTGAGATGCTGTATCTGTGGGATGTGCCGCATGCCCTGAAGGATGATCGTTTAAAACAGGTCATTGGCGATGTGCCAAAAACATCCTTGGACGTAGCCCTGAAGTCGATGTTGTAATTTTTGAGGCTCAGGCCAGTTATCGGCAAATCTTTGATAAAAAAGCGCGAATCGACTTCACAAGAGGGCATGGCGGGCATAAGGTCAGTCGACCGGAGCCAGCCATGCCCTCGAATAACGCGCATTTGCGTGATCTCCTTCTCGGTAAAGCCGTCAAGCGCCCTGTTCTGCGCGGCGTGGCTCTGGCTAAACGCCATTTGCAGGGCTCAGAGGTCTGGTTTATTGCGCTTGCGGCCGGCATAGGCTTGCTGTCCGGTGTTATGGCGGCGCTGCTCAGTCATTTTTCGCATTTGCTGCAATCAGCCCTCTATGGTTTTTCGCCCGATCTGCGTCTCAGTGAGCTGCCGGTTATCAAGCCCTGGCATTTACTGGCCCTGCCGATTGGTGGGGGACTTTTGGGTCTGGTGCGGGTGGTATTTCCGCGCCGGACGCGCTCAGCCATCGACGTGGTTGAGGCCAATGCCCTGTATGGCGGCCGCATTCCCTTACGCGACAGCCTTATGGTGTCTTTTCAAACCCTTTTGTCCAATGGATTTGGCGCGTCCGTCGGGCTTGAAGCGGCCTATGCGCAGTTGGGCGGCGGGGTCGCCTCAAAGATCGGTCAGTGGCTGGATCTGAAACGCACCTCCTTGCGCACGCTTGTCGGTGCAGGAGCGGGATCAGCGATTGGCGCAGCCTTTGGGGCGCCACTGGCGGGTGCGTTTTATGCGTTTGAACTGGTGCTGGGGGGCTATACGCCGGCGACACTGGCGCCTGTGGCGGCGGCCTCATTGATGGCGGTTCTGGCCGCGCAACTTATGCACATTGAGCCGTTTGTCATCGCCTCAACTGAGGGGCAGATGATCGCCATCAGTGGCTATCTGCTTTATGCCGTATTGGGTGCCGTTTGTGCAGGCGTGGGCATTGTGATCATTCGGATGGTGGCCAGTGTCGAAGCCCTCGTCCGGAAAATGCCGATTGGTGAGATATGGCGGCCCCTGATTGGCGGCTTTTTTCTGATACCGGTGGCCTGGGCGGCCCCGCAGGCCCTGAGTTCGGGGCATGGCGCCATGCATCTTTATATGGCGCAACAGGCCCTGATCAGCACCTTGCTGATTGTCTTTGCCCTTAAGGTCACGGCCTCTGTCATATCGCTGGCCTTTGGCTTTCGCGGTGGTTTGTTTTTTGCCTCACTATTTCTGGGGTCATTGCTGGGGGCGTCCTTCGCGCAGATTATCAATCTGATCTATCCGGCGGCCGATCTGGATATTCTGAATGCGTCACTGGTGGGCATGGCCGCTCTGGCTGTGGCGGTGGTGGGCGGGCCCATGACCATGTCATTGATGGTGCTTGAGGTGACGCACGATTTTGCGCTGACGGCGGCGGTGGTGACGGCGGCCCTGTGTTCGAATGCGATTATACGCGAGCGCTTTGGTTATTCCTTTTCGACCTGGCGCTTGCACCTGCGGGGTGAGGCGGTGCGCAATGCCCGTGATATTGGCTGGGTCAGGGCGCTGACGGCGACCCATCTGATGCGTAAGGATCATCGTCTGTTACCTGATGATGCCAGTATTGCCACCTTACGCGAAAAAATACCGCTGGGCTCAACCAGCCGTGTTCTGCTGGTGAATGCGCAGGGAGACTATTGCGGGATTGTCCCCACGGCGGATGCCTATATTGAATCCGCGGATGCTTTGACACCGCTTAGTCAACTGGCGAAACAGACCGAGGTTTATGTCCGGCCGGACATGGATATATCAGCCATTATGCGCGTCTTTGAACATTTTGGCGTTGATGATCTGGCGGTGGTCAGCGAAGATCATAAGCTGATGGGGCTACTGACGGAAAAATATGTCAACCGGCGTTACATGGAAGAGCTTGAGCGCTCGCAGCGTGAGTTTTTCGGCGAGATTTAGGCCGGTTGTTTGATCCACAACGCAATATGAGCCTTCAGGTACGGCACAATCTCGGCTTCAAACCACGGATTCTTTTTTAGCCATATCTGATTGCGGGGCGAGGGATGCACCAAAGGCAGATATCCCGCCTCTATATAGTCCGCCCAGGCACGCACGGTTTCGGTCAGGGTCTTTTTTCGTATTGGCCCCAGATAGCGCGCCTGCGCATAGGCCCCGATCAGCAGGGTCAGTTTCAGGTTCGGCAGGGCGGCCAGAACAGGCGGGTGCCACAGGGGCGCACATTCCGGACGCGGCGGATTGTCACCGCCCTTGCCGCGCCCCGGATAACACAAACCCATGGGCATGATAGCAAACTGGCTCTGGTCATAAAACTGCTCAGGCGTGACCCCCATCCAGTCACGTAAACGACGACCGGAGGCATCATCCCACGGTATGCCTGACTGATGCACCTTAAGGCCCGGTGCCTGCCCGATAATCAGGATCCTGGCGCGTGGGTCAGACGCGCGGATCACCGGCTGCGGGCCCAGCGGCAAATGTTCGGAACAGAGCTTGCAGAGGCGGATGTCGTCGAAAAGGGGCATGACGTATATATAAAGCCAGCGAGCGGGTTTTAAAGACAGACTCAACAGGCTTAATGCGGCATTCATCCTAAGTCTTAGCAGGCCGTCAACCTTGTCGTGATAGGGTCTGCCTTCATATATAATATGTATCGGGATAAAGATGTTGTCGTCAGATATGACAGATAATCGAATTGATATAGTGCGCCCGCAGGATTTGACGGCCGAAGATGCAAGTCTCTGGGCCGGATTTGTCGCGCAAAGGTCGGATCAGATTGGCCCCTATTTCGATATGCGCTATATTCAGGCCATCGCCTCTGCTGTACCCGGCAGCGCCGTGGCGCGGTTTTATCACAAAGATAAGGTGGTGGGCTATTTTCCCTATCAGGTGCGCGCCGGTGCCTTACAGCCCATGGGCGCGCCGCTCAGTGATTATCACGGCCTGATCAGCGAAGCGGGACTCTCCGTCGACTTCCATCAGTTGCTCAAGGTTACCAAAGCGCGCCGTCTTGATTTTCAGGGCTGGATCGGTGAGATGGATGCACAGGCCAAAGGCCTTGTGCTGCAACGCCGTGTGGCTGAAACGCCGGATGGTTTTCAGAGCTGGTATGACGAACAGAACCAGCAGCACCATAAGTTCTTCAAGAATGTGGCGCGTTGCGAACGTAATGTGCTTAAGGATTTCGGTGGTTTCGATTATAGCTGGGAACGGGTGACGCCCACCATACTGAACTGGGTTATCGCGCATAAGCGTGAGCAATACAGCCGGTGCGGCCTGCATGATATTTTCAGTTGCGGCTGGACGCACGACCTGCTGAATACCTTGTCTCAGTATGAGGACGATACCTATGGACTGCGCGCCGGTGTCTTTCGGCACGAAGGCAAGATTGTCGCCGCCGAAATCAGCTTGATGGATAAGGAAAGCGTGCATCTGTGGTTCCCCGCCTATGATCCGGCCTATTACCGTTATACGGTGGGGATATTGCTGACCATGGCGATTATCCGTGATCTGGCTGACAAAGGCATTCAGCGCTTTGATTTTGGCACAGGTGGCGAAGACTATAAGTCGCCCATGACGGTGGCGGCCGGTACGTGCCTGGAAGGCAATCTGCAATATGCCCCCCGTATTGCCGAGCGTTCACTGGATATGATAACCGCCCTGATTCCGGTGGGACGTCCGAAATTTGAACGGGCCCGCATGAGCCTGCGTCGCCGCGTCCATACCATACGTGCCACAGAGATCAGTCTGTCCGGCTGGGGACGCGCTCTGATCCTGCTGGCCCAAAGAGGCTTTATGCGTCTGAAACCGGCCAGAGCCTAGAGACGCGTTTTCGAAGGGCGTGCGATAAGGGAAGAGTGGGGGTGATTTTTCACGTCCGGGGACAAAGACTTCCCGTTCCCTTATTTTATTCGCATTTCCTGTAATTGGCGCTTGACGAAACCGAGTCGTTTGGGCATAAGCGCCACTCTGTTAGATCGGCTGTGGCAACTTCGGGTGTCAAACGCGGTCTGCAAGCATAAAGCAAGACAGGTCTTGCATCCTCTTTTAAGAGGCTTTGACCTGTTTGTTCAACGGCCCGCGCGGGTAATACCGCGAGGGCTTTGTTTTTGCGGATATCGCGTTCGTGCTCAGGTTTCTGAGGACGGGTTGGTCTTTGAAATGGTTCACTGGACGCGTTAAACGCACCTTCTTTGGGAATACGAGCGATATGGATCGTCAAAATATCCGCATCCGCCTAAAGGCCTTCGATCACCGCGTCCTGGATCATTCCACACGCGAGATCGTCAATACGGCCAAGCGCACGGGTGCTACCGTCCGGGGACCGATCCCCTTGCCCACGCTGATCGAGCGTTTCACTGTCAACCGCTCGCCGCACGTCGACAAGAAGTCGCGCGAGCAATTTGAAATCCGCACGCACAAGCGCGTGCTCGATATCGTCGATCCGACCCCGCAGACTGTGGA
>JBAWDM010000263.1:0-3457 GCA_049590735.1 Asticcacaulis sp.
CACTTTGTACGCCTCAACAGCCTAGGGCTGAATTTTTTGTCACCACTACGTAACTCTGGCCCGATAAAGGCCATAGATAATTCCGGCCTTTCAAATCCCGCCGCTAATCACAAAAATATTACGAAGACCCAGAGACATTAAGGACTCAGAACTCCCTAGGTACGTATTTGCAAGCTATTGATCAGGGTAAACAGGCGGCGCGCGGTTTCATGGTCTATATCGACCTTGCCCTTAAGGCGTTCGCTCAGCAACTCTGCGCCTTCATTGTGAACGCCACGGCGTCCCATATCAATGGATTCAATCTGACCGGGCGTGGCGTTTTTAAGCGCCTCATAGTAGCTTTCGCAAATCAGCCGGTAATCGCGCAACATGGTTTTGAAGGGCGCCAGAGACAGCATGATCCGGCGCGCAAAATCAGGGGCGGTAATATCAAAAACCAGCCTTTGGTCCTCCAGCGCCAGACGCAGATCAAACGGCCCTTCTATACCGGCTTCTTTGGCAGCTTCGGGGACAAAACTGTTTTTTTCGATCAGATCGAACATGGCGATCTTGCGCTCATGCTCATTCTGATCACTGGCAGCACTTAAGGAATGCTCATCAATTTCGATTCGGGCAATACGCATGGACGGCCTCAGTTCAGGAATGGTCAGGTGCGGTTTTGGCGCGGCGCGGCGCGGCCAGATCCAGCAGCAATATATCTACGCATTCGACATCCATCCGGATATCATGCTGATCATTACCCGCAAAATGCAGGATCAGCACGCCAGCAGGTTCATCCCCGGAGTCAAAGCTTACGTCCAGCAGACTCAAAGCAGTCCTGGCGTCTGGGGGTGACGCCGTGCGCCTTTTTAGGGCCACAACCCCATTGATACGCAGCACACTGGGGGCCCGCAAAGCCTGAGTCCCCACTCTTTCATGGCAATACCGGCTCATGGTCAAGGTCAGATGACGGCCTTGCGGATCATAGCTGATATCGCCAGCCAGCAGAACGGCATCCTGCAAGAGTGGCGCAAGCGCCTGCAGGTCATCCGCAGTTTGCGCCAGCAGTCGCAATGGCCTTACCGGCTTTTTCCCAAGACCAAACAAGCCCATCTATTCTGCCTCTGGCGGGGCATCGCCCTTAATGCGGCGTACGCGGGCGCCACAGGCCGACAGCTTGCCCTCAAGATTCTCAAAGCCGCGATCCAGATGATAGACGCGATTGACCGTGGTTTCGCCGCGCGCCACCAGACCGGCAATCACCAATGAGGCTGAAGCGCGCAAATCCGTCGCCATGACCTGTGCACCGCGCAACTCACTGACGCCACGTACGGTGGCCTCATTCCCACTCACGGTTATATCTGCCCCCAGCCGCCCCAGCTCCGGCACGTGCATAAAGCGGTTTTCAAAAATTGTCTCACGGATGGTGCATTCCCCCTCAGCCAGAGTCATCAGGGTCATGAACTGGGCCTGCAGATCGGTGGCAAAGCCCGGATAGACATCCGTGACAATGTTCACAGGTCTGATCGCGCCAGAGCGCCGGATGGTCACCGTGTCATCGCCACGCTCAACTTCGCAACCGGCTTCGCTCAGCTTATCCAGAAGAATAGAAATCAGTTCAGGCCGCACCTTGGTCAGGCGCACCTCACCACCGGCCATCGCCCCCGCCACCGCATAGGTGCCGGCTTCGATACGATCGCAAATCACCGACCAGTCCGCGCCGTGCAGGCTGGTGACGCCTTCGATGACCAGGGTCGGCGAATTCATGCCGGTGATTTTAGCGCCCATGGCGTTCAGGCATTCCGCCAGATCGGTAATCTCAGGCTCACAGGCGGCGTTTTTCAGCACGGTCGTACCATGCGCCAAAGTTGCCGCCATCAGGGCGTGTTCGGTGGCCCCGACCGAGACAAACGGAAAGTCAATCTCAGCACCTGTTAGGCCACGCGGGGCCTGCGCGAACACATAGCCTTCGTGCATATCAATGTGAGCGCCCAAGGCCTCAAGCGCCTTTAGGTGCAGATCAACCGGCCGTGCCCCAATCGTACAGCCACCGGGCAGTGACACCTTGGCATGGCCCGTGCGCGCCAAAAGCGGCCCCAGTACATTAAATGAGGCCCGCATCTGACGCACCAGATCATAGGGCGCAAAGGCCGAAGTGATTTCCGGCGTGTGCAAAAGGGTCTGCTGACCATCCGGGCCATCTGATTCGATGATCTGCGTGCCAAACCGTTGCAACAGACGTCCCAGCAACCGCGTATCCGCCAGTCGCGGCATATTGGTCAGGCGCACAGGCTCAGAGGTCAGCAAGGAAGCCGCCATCAATTTAATGGCTGAATTCTTGGCACCGGAAACGGGGATGTCCCCAAACAGAGGGAAGCCGCCCTCAATAGCAATGCGATCCATACTGGGTCCGTAAAATAAGATGTGCGCCGAAATGGCGAATCTTGGGTTCTACATCACAATGGAAGCGGTGCAATAGCCTGTCTCTGTTTTAGGACTGAGACGGGGTCGCTTTTTCGTGATCATCCGGTGCCGGAGCGACCTCAGCTGCGCTACCGGCGGCTTTTCGGCGGCGAAGATTTTCCCGTAATGCCGCTTTCAGGCGCGCCGCCTTTGCCTCAGCCTGTGACCGGCCACCGGCAGGTTTAGGCGCGGGATGCGGTGTGTCTGTGGCTTTGTCACTCATGATCATGACCTTCTTTACGGACAGGGTGAGGTTCCGGCTTAAGAAACCTGCCGCATAAAAGCAAGCCCCCCGTTTTTTTGCCAAAATTGCATTTTTTCCTTTGTCTTCGGGCAAAGTTTGGCTATAGCCCCGCCCTCAGGCAATTTTTAGCGTCCTGTGAGCCGCATTAGCTCAGTGGTAGAGCGCATCCTTGGTAAGGCTGAGGTCGTGAGTTCGATTCTCCCATGCGGCACCACGAAGGCCCAAGCCCCATAAGGGTTTGGGCCTTCGCCATATCTGCCCCCCCCACTCGCCTATACACACATATTTCATTGCGTGGCTTTTCGCCTGTGGCACGAGGTTTGAAGCCTATCCCCTGAGCCGTCTCAGTATGAGACAGCACCACTCGCATCGGGGTTAGCTATTATGGCAACTGATATTGATCTGCATCTGGGTAGGCGTCTGCGTCGTCGCCGTCGCTTGCTGGGTTTGACGCAACAACAACTGGCTTTGGCCGTTGGCATTCGCTTTCAACAAATCCAAAAATACGAATGTGGTGCCAACCGCATCTCGGCTGCGCGCCTGTTCCAACTGGCCAAGGCGCTTGAGACGCCCACCAACTATTTTTACGATGGCCTGAGCGATGAGACGACCGAAGTCGCGAGTGTCAATAATGAAGGCATAGAAGTGTTTTCCCGCAAGGAAACCCTTGATTTGATTCAAGCCTATTATCGTCTGTCGGAGCGTCCGCGCCGCCGTCTGCTCGATCTGGCCAAATCGCTCAATGGCGAAAACGAGCAAGCGGCTTAGAGG
>JBAWDM010000264.1:0-8009 GCA_049590735.1 Asticcacaulis sp.
CTGGTATGGCGGCTATTCAGGACTGACTATTATGCGCCTCTGGTCGTCGTGCAGATCATTGGCGGCATCTTATTGGGGCCCGGTGTTCTGGGGGCTGTCTTTCCGGCCTATTTCCAATTTGTCTTTAACCCTCAGGTGATCGGCACGCTGAATGGCATTGCCTGGTGGGCGGTCATGATCTTTGTCTTTGTGGCCGGTATTGAGCTGGATTTGAAAAAGGCCTGGCAGCACCGCGGCGAAACCCTTGTGACGGCGGGTCTGGCCCTGACCACCCCGCTCCTGTTCGGTGGTATAGCGGCGGCGGGCCTGTTGCTGGTGGCGACGCAAACCGGCGGACTGTCGCAATGGGTCGGCCCCAAAGGTCATAACTGGCAGTTTGTGCTGGGGATCGGCATGGCCTGCGCCGTGACCGCCTTGCCTATTCTGGTGTTGTTTATGGAAAAGCTGGCCATACTGCGTCAGCCTCTGGGGCAGCGAATCCTTAGATACGCCTCGCTGGATGACATAGCCATCTGGGGCGTTCTGGCCCTGATTTTGCTCGACTGGGAGCGTGTGGGCCGTCAGGCGGGCTTTCTGGTGGGCTTTGCCATCGCGGCCTTTCTGGTGCGTAAGCTCATGCGGCGTGTGCCGGAAAGCGATCGCTGGTATCTGAGCCTGATCTGGCTGGCTGTGTCCGGTTTTGCTGCGGACTGGGCGGGCCTGCATTTCATGGTGGGGGCCTTCCTGTCCGGAGCCGTGCTGGATTCGGACATGTTCGACCAAAAACAGATGGATCTGTTCCGCAACCATATTTTGCTGGCCATTATGCCGGTCTTTTTCCTGTCCACCGGCCTGCGCACCAGTTGGGAAATGGGCGGTGTGGCCGTCTTTGTGGTCGCAGGCGTACTGCTGGTCGCCTCAGTGGGCGGCAAGCTTGCCGGTATTCATCTGGCCGGACGAATTCTCAACTGGCAGAAGGGCGAGGCCTCGATTATCGGCTGGCTGTTGCAGACCAAGGCGCTGATCATGATCATTTTCGTGAACATTCTGCTGGATAAGGGGATCATCACCAGTGGTGCCTTTACCGCCACCCTGCTGATGGCCGTAGCCTCGACCATGCTGTCCATCCCGATGACGGCGCCCCTGCTGAAACGCTATGCCAGCCTGATCTTCAAATCCGCCGCGCTGACAACGGAGGCAAGCCCGACGCAGAACACGCTGACGGCCGAGATGCCTAATCCACCTCACTGAAGCCGTGCGCATAGATCTGTTCGATCAGGGTGCGGTGTGGCGGCAGATCAAGTGTGGCGCGTTCGCCAAACTGATGGATGCGGCTGAGCATATGTTCGGCCTCCGCCGACACCGCCACGGCATTATCCACCCCTGACACGTCCGTCGCAAAACCCATGCCGTACAAAATGTACTGATAATTGAACCAGGCAAAGGTTTCGGTATCCAACCGGAAATCGAAACGTCCCGGCGGACGATAACGCCACTGCTCAAGCAGTTCAGCCAGCCGATCCGGCACGCTGGCGAGGTCGGTATTATCGCGCCAAAAGGGCTCATCTCTCTGGTTGAGCACATAGTGCAGCTTAAGGAAGTTGACGATATTTTCATAACGCTCATTCATCAGCGCGTTGAAACGCACTGCTGGCGCTTCAACCGGGCCTGAGGCCGACAGCATTTCAGCAATCATATTGGCAGCCAGCTCAATCAGGACAATGCCCGTGGCCTCAAGCGGTTCGACAAAGCCACCCGACAGACCAACCGCCACGCAGTTTTTCATCCACGGCGTCGTGCGCCAGCCCGGTTCAAAACGGGTAAAGCGTGTCTCTGTCTCAGGCCCTGCGCCGGTATGGGCCCGCAATATGGCTTCGGCGTCCTCGTCAGTGCAGTGATCGGCGGAATAGACATAGCCCGCGCCACGCCCGTGCTCCAGACCGATATCCCAACTCCAGCCCGACGGATGGGCGGTCGCTACGGTATAGCTTTCAAGCGGCGCACCGTTGCAGGCATAGGGGACGCGGCAACTGACGGCCCGGTTGACAAACAGCACGTCACGCACACTGTGGAAGGGCGCACGCATGGCCTTACCGATCAGTTCGGCGCGAAACCCCGTACAGTCGATATAAAGATCTGCCGTATGCGTACCGCTGTTTTGCAGGCGCAGGCGGGCAATGGCGCCGTTTTCATCCAGATCAACGCCGGTCAGGGTGTCTTTGATATGATGCACACCCAGGTCTATGGCTCGCGCTGACAGAACCGCATTCAGCTTTGTCGAATCCAGATGATAGGCATAGCTGAGGGGGCCTGAGAATGCGCCTTCGTGTGGGCGTTTGGGGCCGCGTCTCGCCTCGGCCACCCGCTTCTGAAAAGTCATGGCCTGAGCAAAAGGTGGGCGTTTGACGGCATCCATACGCAGCCAGTAAGGCACAAGGCCTGTCCCTTCGGCATAATAGGGCGCTTCAAAAGGGTGGAAATAATGGTCATGCCGACCGTTTTTTGGCGTGCGCACCCAATCGTTAAAGCGAATACCCTGTTTAAAAGTGGCCGAGGTGTCACGCATGAATACGGCTTCGTCAATGCCCAGCGTTCGCAACGTGTTGCGCAGGGTCGGAAACGTGCCTTCGCCGACACCCACTGTCGCAATGACGGGGGATTCGATCAGGGTAATACGCACCTGCCCCATCAGGCTATTGCTGAAATGACGCGCCAGACTGGCAGCCGTCAACCATCCGGCATTGCCGCCGCCTATGATCAGCAGATTACGCATGAGGAACTCCCTGCGCTTATCTTTAGCCATGCCAGTGGTCGGTCGTCAATAGAGCGCCTCGTGGTCTGGCCTGACCCTGTTATTCATGGCTTTTGAATGTGAATGAGATACCCTTGAACGCAAGTCCATTCTTCAATTTCATTAAAGATATCGTCGATTGAGAAAAAGCCTGTCGAAAGTCGCCTGGTTTGCCGGCATCTATCTGGCCAGCATATCTTGCCTTGGCCCGGTGGCATGGCTAATCAGGCTGGCCCTGAAGTCATGAACCCACCGCGTTGAAGGGCGATGGGTTCAGGCCGCAAAGTCACAGTCTGTCCAGCGTCGCCTTCAAACGGCAGGCAACCTCTTTGGCGGCGCGGTGAAGGCCATGTTGTCAACAGCGTCATGGAAGCCGCCGGATCGATCGCCGAGACTTCCACTTAGCCATTGTCCGGTTGCTGCATAACAACATTACACGGCAACAAGGTGTCGATCTGGCCGAACCGTTCGCTACAGCCCTTCGGCGATGAGGGCGGCGGCGTCCAGGCCCCAGGCAGGCACCTTTCCCTCGCTGGCGAAAAACAGATCACGATAGCGCATCTTGAGAAAATATGGTGCCCGGCCGAGTTTGAGCAGTTGCTTGTCGCCGCCAAACCAACTGTTTGAATGTATCCAGAACGCCTTGCCGTCGCCCATGTCCCCGATACAGAGGACTTCGGGCTTCAGGGGCTGGTCGGCCTTTTCCGGCGTCACCGTTCCGAACACCTGCCCCAATTGCAGGCCGATAATATCCGACTGCTGATGGCCGATGGCGCCGAGTTTCGGCACCGTCACCGCCGCGCAGTCCCCGCAGGCAAAGACTTCGGGATAGTCCGGATTCCTCATCAAAAGATCGGTTTTGATAAACCCTTCGGAATCGCTGATAGGCAGGCCCTTCAGGAAAGGCAGAGGCACCCAGTCGGGGAAAATGATTTTCAATTCCGCCGGCAGGACGCGGCCATCGGCAAATTCAATCGTATCCTTCGTCAGGCGTTTGATGTCCTGCGTATTGTTCCAGTAATTGAAGCCCATCTTCGTCGCCAGATCGAGGAGTTGCTTCACCACATCAACGCCCGCATCTTCGGCGATCATCTCGGCGGGCGTGAACACCGTGATCTTATCGGGGCCGCCCTTGTCGTTATTTTTCAGCCAGGTCGCCATCGACATCATCACTTCGACCGGCGGGCCTTCGCAGGCGGCCATTGCACGCGGGATCGAGCCGCCGGGATAGGGCACCAGCCCGTCTGCGCCGTCGCCCTGATGGAAGCGCGCGGAGCCAACGGCAATGGGGCCGCCCGCATATTGTGTCTTGAGATATTCCCTGAGCTTGTTGCCGTGATACAGATCGCTGACCGTGTGGCCATAGTCTGCGAAACCCTCGATCTGGTCGAAGGCAAGCTTGGCGCCGAGCGCCACGACCAGATAGTCATAGACGATCTCATGGGTTTCGGCACCGGCGCGTTCGTTCGGCGCGAAGGTCACTGTGCGCGCATCGACATCGACCGCCGTCACATCGCCGTGGATAAAGTCGATCTTGTCCTTGGCGAGGACAGGCACAATGTCCATGCGTTCGCGCAAGGACGGATCATGATCTTCGAACACATCGCCGGGGATATTCGGCACGAACAGCAGATAGCTTTTACGATCGATGACGGTTATATCGGCCTTGTCGCCGACATAGTGACGGATTTTCTGGGCACAGGCCAGACCGGCGAAGTTGCCGCCGAGGATGAGTATGTGCGGACGCGGTTCGGATGCGGACATTCTAAATCTCCTTATTTTTGTGGCGCAGGATCGGTAACGACAGTCTTCGCGTGCGCCGCAGAGCGCGGATGAGCATGATTGGGTAACGGCCGGTTTGCGGATGTCAAATCAGCACGCCGGTGCGGTTGCCCTTCCATTTTGGCACGACGAAAAGCCGTACCGGTGAAAGATGTCCTGGGCCGCGCCCGAACACAGAAAATCCAGCCAGTTTCGCGCCGCCTCAGGGTGCGCCGCACCGGCAACGACCGCGCCGGCATAGGTTCCGGTAACATTCAAAGCGTCTGGAATTTCGACGCCCGTAAGGCCGCTGCCAATTTCCGTCTGGTACAGCGCTTCGGATTTCCAGGTTACGCCGGCATCCACCCGGCCCGCCTTCAGAAAGGCCGGCGTCTGGCGATGGTGGATTTGCGTAAGGAGCGTCTCACCGGATGAAACCTTCGTTTCATAAACGGTTGTTGCGAGGGCCTCGCCACCGGTCTTGACCAGGGCGGCGCGCGCCTGATGGGCAATGCCTTCGTAGGCCGGGTCAGGCATGGCCAGACGTAAGCCCGGCCTTCCCAAATCTTCAAGGGACGTGATCTTCGCCCTGTCTTCGTCCCGGATCATGATGGTGAGATCATTCGTCGCATAGGACACGGCGGGCCCGTCCACGAGGCCATCCTTAATGGCCTTCTCGATACCGGACAGACCGGCGAAATAGGCGTCCGCCTTCACTGTCCAGCTCATATTGCCGACCCTGATCCGGCCCTGACGCTCCAGTTGCTGACGAAGCCGGCCGGGCGGGATCGTCTCCCAGTAGATTCGCCCCTTCATGTCGGCGTACTCAGCCTCGAACGCCGCCACGAGCGCGGGCATCGCAAAAAAGTAATTGCCGCCGACATATAAGACCAGTTCAGGCGCGGTCAGATCGCCATTGAAATCCGGCAAATCGTCAATGCCCGCCACCGTGAATTCGAGCGCGTCATGTGTTTCGGAATTCGCCATCTGCCGCCTCCTTTAGCGGCTGAGGTATGACCAGCCGTCCTGCTGGCGGCGGACAACCTCGGCGACGCCGGAATCGACCGGCTTAGCAAACGGCACCAGATCCTTAGGCTCGACATTCATGCGGCGCATGGTATTCTGGCAGGCCGCGAACACCACGCCCCCCTTGGAAAGCGCCTCCATCCGCGCTTCGGGCCGATCGGCAGAGGAGAGCAGCAGCATCCTGAGCCCGTCGCCGTGCGATACGATCTCGACCTGGATATCCGGCCCTAACGCCTTGATGACATTCTCGGCGTTGTTCATGAGCTTTTCCCATTCCTTGGGATCGGAAGAGGTCAGTTCAAAAACGACGTTATGCGCCTTCTTGGCGATGGTCGGTGAAAGTTCGGCTGCATTGGCCATAGGCGTAAGTCCTGCAAATGAAAGAGAAAGGGCGGCAAGGAGAATGAGCGAGCGTCGGTTTGTGGTCACGATTTCAGCTCCGCGGCGTGAGGGAAGTCCCGAGCCATCCAGCTCTGGTCAATTTCCTGATCCGTGCCCTCCCGACCCTGTTTCAGGTCAAAACCGAGTTTGCCCCATGCGGTCATGCCGCCTAAAAGGTTCATCGGATGCCTGAATCCGGCCTGGCGCAACATACTGACCGCCAGACTGGCGCGGTGCCCGACGCTGCATGTGACCGCGAAGGGCTGGTCTTTGGAAATAGCGCCCCCTACGATATCAACAACATCCGGCAGGTATCCGACAAAGGCATGGTATGCGCGGCCGACATGGCCCTTCTTCGCATATTCGCCAACGTCGCGAACATCCAGTACCGGTAAGTCGGCCTGCGCTTGCAGGTCTGCGGGCGAAATCGGCGGTGTGCTTTCGATTGGCAATCCGGCATTGCGCCAGGCCTCAAAGCCGCCAGCCAGCCCCCCCCTGACCGAATCGATGCCGATGCGCGCCAAATGCTTATAGGCTGGCTCAAGGTCGCCAGGTCTCTCAAGGATCAGATAGATGTCGGGACATGTCGCGGCAATCCAGCCGCCGAATGCAGGCAATCCCGCCAGCCAAAGGCTGTAAGACCCGGGAATATGGACACCGGCGAACGCCTCGGGCAATCGCGTGTCGATGACGATTCCGCTCGGGGAACGCTCGTGAAACGCTTTTGCTGCCAGCCAGTTCTGCATATGCGAGGCCGGGGGCATCTCTTTGCCACCGTCCAGATTCAGCTTTTCCATCATCGGGAAATATGGCGGTCTTGGAAGGCGTTCCTTGAGCTTCCGCTCGATAAAATCCTGCTGCGAAAGCGTAAAAACCGCATTATAGCTGCGTTCGAACCCGATGGTCGATTCGTCATAATCGGCAATCTCACCGCCGCAGGCCGAGCCTGCGCCGTGGGCCGGATAAAGAAGGACGTGGTCGCCTAACGGCAAAATCCGGCTATGGATGGCGTCATAAAGGAGACCGGCGTTTTCACCGGTCTTCGCTTCGTCGGGCAGATCCGTCCGGCCCGTTTCCCCAATGAACAGCGCATCGCCGGTGAAGACGGCCCACACCTGATCCGGCTGGTCGTTCATGGTCACGGCATAGGAGACACTTTCCGGCGTGTGGCCGGGCGTGGCCAGCGCCTGAAGGGTCAGCCCGCCAATGGTCAGCTTTTCGCCGTCGTCAAGTTGCTGGTCGGCATAGGCTGTCAGCGGGTGACGTCCGGCGATGACCCTGGACCCGGTGGCATCGCGCAAGGCCCGGCACCCCATAACGAAGTCTTCGTGGCGATGGGTCTGTAAAACATACTGAATGCTTAAATTTGCTTTTGACGCCTGCGCGATATAGTCGTCGATGTCACGTCGGGGATCGATGAGTATACCTATCCCGTTCGTCCCCAGAAGATAGGCATTATGCGCTATGCCGGGTGTCTTGAGCCTGAAGAAATCCATCGCCTATCCATCCTTATAACTCTGAATTTGCAGCAGTTATTATCAATAAGCGATGCGGAATCGCATACGGTTTCCGGTATTTCAGGGCGTGGTGACAGCCCCTGCCTTTTGTTTCGCTTTCGCCAGGCCGCTGTCGAAATCACCTTGTGTCAGTTCGCCCATATGCAAATCTGCCAAATGGCCATCCGGTGTCAGGAACAGGGTCACCGGCACGCCCGCCGTTGCATAGTAGCGGGGTATTGCCGCGTCACGGTCGAGCAGAACTCTGGATAATTTCAGGTTTTGACCGGCCAGAAAGGCCCTTACGGTTTCCGCCGACTCGCCCTGATTGACAAAGCTGAAGGTGACATCCGGGCGGTCGTGCGACAGCTTAGCCAGCAGTGGCATTTCACGCCGGCAGGGCGGACACCAGGTCGCCCAAAGGTTGACCACTTCCAGCTTGCCGCCCGTATCGCCCAGACGCTGAGGCGTGCCATCGAGTTGCGCGAGCACCACGTCAGGCGCTGGCTGGCCATATTCGGAGCGCGTCAACTCATGACCGCCCACCCAGACCGCCAGACTGAGCGCGACAATGC
>JBAWDM010000265.1:0-6406 GCA_049590735.1 Asticcacaulis sp.
GTCATAAGCCCTTCAGCGTTCCATGCGCTGAAAACGAATCCCGCGCAACCGCCTAAGCTGTTCAAACCAGCTCAAACGGCTCCAGCCCTGCTAAGCGCAAGGCTTTCGGGCGTTCCGGAATCTGACGCGGCGTAATGCCGGCCACCTCATCGGCCACATGTTTGATGTGATCCGGCGTCGTGCCGCAACAACCGCCCAATATATTGACGATGCCGTCCTTAGCCCATTCATGCAGCTCATGCGCCGTTTCGTGAGGTTCTTCGTCATACTGGCCCATGGCATTGGGCAGACCGGCATTGGGATAGGCCGCCACCAGACAATCCGCCACCCGCGCCAGATCGGCAATGTGCGGCCGCATCAGATCAGCCCCCAACGCGCAGTTAAACCCAATGGCAAAGGGCTTGGCGTGGCGCACACTGTTCCAAAACGCCTCAGCCGTTTGACCGCTCAATGTACGGCCCGAACGGTCGGTAATCGTGCCCGAAATCCAGATCGGCAGCGTCTCCTGGCCCTCGTCCTCAAGGTCAAGTATAGCCTTAATCGCCGCCTTGCAGTTCAGCGTATCCGTAATGGTTTCAATCAGATACAGATCAACACCACCCCTATAAAGCGCCGAAATCTGCTCACGATAGGCCTGATAGACCTGATCAAAGGTCACCAGTCGCGCCCCCGGATCATTCACATCCGACGACATGGACAGCATCTTGTTGAGCGGCCCGATTGACCCCGCCACAAAGCGCGGCTTGTTGGGCTCTTTAGCCGTCCATTCATCCGCCACGGCACGCGCCAGCTTCGCACCTTCATAATTGATGTCGATGACCGCTTGCAAATCTAAGTGATAATCGTCCTGCGCAATCGTCGTGGCCGAAAAGGTATTGGTCTCAGATATATCCGCGCCCGCTGCGTAATATTGATCATGCAGATCGCTGATAATATCGGGCCGCGTCAGGCACAAAATGTCATTATTTCCCTTCATCTGGCCTGTATGATCTTTGAATCGCTCGCCACGAAAATCAGCCTCATCCAATTCACGGCGCTGAATCATCACACCCCATGACCCATCAAGGATCAGGATGCGCTCTTTGGCTGCCTGTTTTAACGCAGCAATACGTTCGGTACGGTTCATGCGGCGACTCCTTCAATGAAAGTAAGTAATGCCTTACCTATACCTCCCCAACTTGTTGGGGAGGGGGACCACGAGCCATAGGCGAAGTGGTGGTGGGGTATCTTGCTTAATATAATCACGCGGATACCGCCTTCAAACCCAAAATCCGACAAATAGCAAAGACCAGATCGGCGCGGTTGAGTGTATAGAAATGGAAGTTTTCGACGCCTTCGCGTTCTAACCCCAAACACATTTCAACCGCCACTGCCGACGCCAAAAGCTTACGCGTTTCCGCATCCCCATCCAAACCGTCAAACAACCGCTCTAACCAGTTCGGAATCTGCGCCTCACAAGACGCCGCCATCCGGCGCAAACCCTTGAAATTGGTCACCGGCATAATACCGGGCGTCAAATCAATCTTGATTCCGGCATCGGCCACGGCATCGCGAAACCGCAAAAACGTCACCGGCTCAAAGAAGAACTGGCTGATCCCGCGTGTCGCACCGGCATCGACTTTTTGCCGCAGCACATCCAGATCAAAATCGAGCGAAGGGCTTTGCGGATGCTTTTCCGGATAGACGCCGACACTGACCTCAAAATCACCTATTCTGCGGATCGCCTGAGTCAGTTCCGTCGCATTGGCATAGCTGTCACTACGCGGTTTATAATCGCCAAAGCCTGTGGCTGGATCACCGCGCAAAGCCACAATATGGCGTACACCGGCGTCCCAATAGGCCTTGATCACCTCATCAATTTCATCGCGTGAGGCATCCACGCAGGTCAAATGCGCGGCGGGCTTAAGCGAAGTCTCATCCAGCATGCGCTTCACCGTGCGGTGGGTGCGTTCGCGCGTCGAACCTCCGGCCCCATAGGTGACCGAGACAAATTCGGGATTAAGCGGCGCCAAACGGCGCACCGATTCCCATAGTGTCACCTCCATCTCTTCCGTCTTGGGCGGAAAAAATTCAAACGACACTTTCAGATTTTGCCCACCCCCCGCCAAAGAGCGCGCAATGGGGGCCAGATCGTCATGCAGGTTGGGATTTAACAAAGGGCTCATAGTCTTCAGTCTTTGATGATTCAATTTCGGGGGTCGCCCGTCAGGCGATCATGAAAATCAGGTCTTTCGCGCCAGCCATATCTTGACCGTGAGACCGGATATTTTTGGCGGTAGTGCGGTTGAAGCGGCCATCTTAAGGCCCGCAGTCGCAAGCCAGCCCTGCATGTCATCTTCAAGCATGCCCAAGCGGCGGTGTTGATATTGCTCGCGCATAATCTCAAGCGTGTGATGCTCAAAATCGGCAATCAACAAACGCCCGCCCGACTTCAACAAACGCGCAGCTTCCGCAATGGCGCGCGCAGCATCGGCCAGAAAATGCAGAACCTGATGGACAATGACCAGATCAACCGACCCCGTCGGCAAGCGCGTATCATAGATGTCGCCATGACGGAAATCGACCGTGGTTAGCCCCGCCTCATAGGCCTTGGCGCGGGCAATATTGAGCATGTGTTGCGACAGATCAAGCCCGATGGCCGATGTCGCCCGCCCCCCCAGCAGGGTCAGCATGCGCCCCGAACCCGTCCCCAGATCGACCAGAGATGCATAGGATTCACCCCCCAGCAGGGCGACAATCGCCGCTTCGACATCCGTTTCCGATACATAATGGCTGCGGATCTCATCCCATTTCGGCGCGATGGTTTCAAAATAGCCCTCAGCCGAGACGCGGCGCGATTGCCGCACGGCCTCTAACTGGCGCAGGTCTTCGGCGTGGCTGTCATCCAACATATTGAGGATCGTATCCACCAAAGGCCGCGTCAGAGGCGAAGGCGACAGGCGGTAAAACACCCAGGCGCCATCCGGAAACCGTTCAATC
Organism: Asticcacaulis sp.; assembly: GCA_049590735.1. Taxonomy (GTDB): domain Bacteria; phylum Pseudomonadota; class Alphaproteobacteria; order Caulobacterales; family Caulobacteraceae; genus Asticcacaulis. Next base: position 2,980 of record JBAWDM010000265.1, read on the forward strand.
AGTCCCGCCTCACTCATCAGCTTCAGGTGGCGCGATATGCGCGGCTGGCTTTGGCCCAGAATGGAGACCAGTTCCATGACCGATAATTCCTCACGCGCCAGTAATCGCAGCAAACGCAGGCGCGTAGGCTCGCCTGCCGCCTTGAGCGCTTCAAGCAGCCTGTCAAAATCGGGTTTGGGAGTCGTGAACACAGCCATATAATCATATAAAGATATCTTTATATGATATTCAAGCCTTTTTTACTGGCCCGGACAAATAAATACGGATTTAAACCTGTGGCCGCCACTGCGTCAGCATAGCGCATGGCATTTTCAACACCTATACCCCATTATAGAGGCCAGACATAGATAAGGTTTTTGACCATGAGCCGAAACGGTATCCAACTAAGCACAGCCTTACTGCGCGGCCTGCAACGCAAATGCCCGTGCTGCGGCGATGCGCCGGCCTTTCGCGGCTACCTTAAGGTGGTCGATGCCTGTGCGTCCTGCCAGACCCCGCTCAGCCTGTATCCGACCGATGATGGCCCCGCCTATATCACCATGCTCCTTGTCGGCCATCTGATTATCGCCCCGGCCTTTATGTTCGGCTTTTTTTATACCACGCCCCTGCAGATTCTGATCCCGATACTCGTCATAGGCTTAGGAGCTGTGACCCTGATGGCTCTGCCGTTTGTAAAGGGCAGCTTCCTCAGCCTCATGTGGTATCTGGGCATGAAACAGGCCCGCTAAGACCGGTTCATGGCTTGACAACCGGGTGGTTTTGACGCGACATAATGTGGTCATCATTACATCTGAGGAAACGGCGACATGGCTCACAAATTTGAAATCCGTAAGAACAAGGCTGGCGAATTTGTCGCCTATTTTGTCTACAACAGCGAAACTATTTTCTGGACCGAAGGCTATAGCTCAAAAGCTTCGGCCAAAAACGCCATTGAATCCATTAAGAAAAATGGCCCCGGCGCGGATACGGACGACCAGACGGTTGCGGATTAGAACGCTGATTCGAATCAATCAGATCGACAAGCGCCCTAATATAACCGTCAAATTTCGACCGCTCACGACATCGTCAAGGCATCCTGAATCAAAGCAATCGAGGCTTGCGATTCTTCGGTGCATTCCATCGACAGGCGGTCGATTTCTTCCTGCGCAAAACTACGCATCAACAAGGACGCCTGCGGAGACAGGGCCATAAGGGTTCGCGTCGCGGCACGGGCCAGAGCCAGTGAGGCATCCACATCGACAAGATTGGCCGTATCACGCGCAACGGCCAATGCATAAAGACGTGACGCCACATTCGGGGAGGAATTGGACATCAGATTTCTTCTTGCTCAATATAAAATAAACTTTACGTTGCGTAAATAAGGCCTATCGGACAGATAACAGCCTAAGACCTTGCAACATATGTGGTTTGTAGCCTCTATATAATGTCCAAATACGACCTATGCTAGACTGTGCGTACATACCACAAATAAGGCAACTTTTGTAACTATCTGTAAAGTCTGGTATATTTTCATGCCAAGGCGAATTCATTGTCGCATAGACGTCACATTCAGTGAAATTTCCCCTGTTAACGTTCACATTTTCAATATAATCGCGCCTGACGGGAAATTTTACGACTATAAAGTAAGACTTTTGGGTAATTGCGGCGAAATTGTGTTGGCCTTGGCTTTGAATAGCAAAAAGCCGGCATGTTGCCCACATACCGGCTTTTCAAATCGCATAAAACCTTGGCAGAGATTAACCGATGGTTTGGGCCAGACGTTCCTGACCATCGCGGATCAGTTGCGCGGCCGCTTCGGGTTCCACCCAGCCAATCACATTGGTCATCTTGTTCTTTTCCAAATCCTTATAGTGCGCAAAAAAGTGCGTGATTTGTTCAATAAAGATTTCCGGCATCTGACGATAGCTGGCGACATTATTGTAAAAAGGATGCAGCTTATCAACCGGCACAGCCAGGATTTTTTCATCCCGGCCCGCTTCGTCTTCCATGACCAGCGCGCCGATCGGGCGAACACGGATGACCACACCCGGATACACCGGGGTCGGCCCGACCACCATGACATCACAAGGATCGCCATCATCCGCCAGTGTATGCGGAATAAAACCGTAATTGCCGGGGTAGTACATTGAGGTGTACAAGAAGCGGTCGACGAACAAGGCGCCTGAATCCTTGTCCATTTCATACTTCACCGGCATACCGCCTTGCGGTATTTCAATAACAGCGTGGACGTCCCAGGGGGCATTCGGACCAACGGAGATTTTATCTAGGTTCATTATACTGCTTTTTAGATAGAGAGCCTGAAAGTTGCGCTTTCATAGGCTTTGCCCCTCCTTCGCACAAGCGAAGAAAGCATAAAAAGCATATCTTTCTGTCAAATTTCGCTTCAACATGACCCGTCTCCCACTAAACTTCTCTCTTGCCTCCTGTCTGTTTCCTTAAGACAATCCACATCAGAAAGCTGATACAGCTATCGCCAATACGCCACCACGTGAGGTCTTTCATGTCCATGATCACCATATTGACGCAAATCCTCCACCGTAATCCGTTCGATATTGTGGCCGTGCTTATCTATCTGTTGTGCTGGATCGGCTATGAGCCTTTCCTGAAAAAGATTTCCAAGAAATCAGGTTTGATCAGTAAGGATTTAAGCGTGGTGCGCCATGCCTGGATGAAGGAGATGGTCATCCGCAGCTTCAAAATGTTCGATTCCAATCTGATGAACCATGCCGTGCAATCGGCCAGCACCTTTTCGTCGGCCAACCTCTTGCTGATCGCCGCCGTCGCCGGTGTTTTGTTCGGCGGGCAGATCCCCATCGCCAGCGTCAAGCAACTGGGCATAGATGTGTCCTCGCCCGTCCTGCTGGAAATCAAGCTGGCCCTTGTCCTGTTGTGTCTGTCGCGCGGCTTTCTCAACTTCATCTGGTCGATCCGCCAGATGAACTATTGCGCCGCCGCCATGGGGTCATTGCCGGACAATATGGACAAACCGACCGCCACCGCCTTTTCAGATGCCATGTCAAATATCTTAGAACCCGCCATGTCCAATTTTTCGCAAGGGGTGCGCGGCTATTATTTCGCTCTGGCCGCCGCCGCCTGGTTATTTGGCCCCTTAGCACTGATTATAGCGTCCATTGGCGCTATAACCCTGTTGGGCTGGCGTCAGTCGCGCTCGCAAACCGCCATGGGCTTACGGCAATTGCGCGACCTGCTGGAAGCCCATCCCTATCCCACACCGACCCGCCCCATAGTGCGCGACGACGACATCAAGGCGGCTGAAAATGACGCGGCGCACAAAGACCTCAGCGGCTTCTGAGGATATATTCACGTTACAACCCAATAAGATAGGCCATTTGTAACACTATGTGATACGGGCCGCGGAGTTTTAAACTTGATTTATTCCGCACTGCACACTAGATTGATCTTGTTC
>JBAWDM010000266.1:0-4186 GCA_049590735.1 Asticcacaulis sp.
TGGTTCATCCCTATAGGTGCATCTGTGGTTTAACAGCAATTTTACTTTGGGGGCATCCCTGTGGTTAAATGCTTTTCACACTGAGACGGGGGCTAATATCATGACAAAATACTTTGGTTTAACAGGGTCGGTTTGTGGCGCGGCGCTGGCTGTGGCCCTGATGCCTGTCATGGCGCAGGCGCAAAGCCATCAGCCCGTTCTGATTGAGCAAGCGCATTTCGGTTCCATCCAGACGGTCGAAGGGGCGGAACTGCCGATTGTCACCGCAGGTGCAGGTTGCAAGACGGGCTATCAGCCGGAGGCCGGCGGGCCGTGTTTTGATGAGGTGGCCTTAAAACCGGCGGCGCAGGGTGAAACCCGTGTGCTGGTTGTATCGGCTATGCCAAAAGACGGCGCGCAGTTAGCCGGTGATTATGGCCGCGATTACAGAGTTTATGATCTCTTCCCCATTGCCGGTGGTGTTCAGGCGCGTGTCTCCGATATGGCGACTTCGGATGTGAGCGTGCCGCGCGATTGCTTCGCCCTGCCGGATGAGGAGGTGACCTACCGGATTGAGGCGCGAAAGACGGGGCAGGTCGCCATTGAAACCCAGACGGTCGTGTGTGGTGGTGGGGCGCGGTCACCGCATGGCCCCTATGCCCCCGAAGGCCCGCCGATAGCCAGTGCGCAAACAGGCTGGCCCAACACTAAGATGCGCGAGCTTGAGGGAGAGACCCGTTATCTGGCCACGCTCAGTGATTGCGATCCGCAATATAGTTTGAAAACCACCTATTGTGCGCAGCCTGGCGTTCTTTATCTGCAAACCCATCCGGATGTGAAAGAGATCGATCTGATCGCGGCCAAACATCCCGTGCAGGCCGGTGACAGGCTGCCAAGCTCTGAGATTGATCAGTGGGTGCTGAAACGTAAAGGCACCACCAAGTTCAAGGCAGACAGCCGGTGGATCGACAAGTCCATGATGCGGGCTGAGGATGGCTGCTGGCCGGTGGAGGCGATTGGCTGGCAGGTGACCGGTGAGGCGGACGGGCTTTATGTCCACGAAAGCGCGCTTAATCGGTGTGGCGCACCCATGGCGCCTGTGCCGACTGAAATCTGGGAGGCGTATGGCGATGATCTCTATATTGTCGATTGTTCGGAACGCCGTGACTGGCGCAAAGGACGTTCACAGGGGACGGCGGCCGCGGAATGTTTCGACAGTGCGCGTGATTATCTGCTGAAAATCGGACAAAAACGCGCGCAGGTGATTGTGCTGAATGAACGGGCCCGCCTTGATGACCGGCTGTATAATGGCAGCTATATCCACTTCGATGTGGCCGAGGTCACGCTCAATGCCGACAGGTCGCTGACGGTCAATCGTCTGAGTTCAGATGAGCCATCGGGCGTCTATATGTCGAACTGTTCAACCGTGAATGATGGCCCGCCGGAGTCGAAAGGTTACGTTATTGCGCGGTCAATGGGTATCAGTTGGGCCCGCAGCTATCGCTGGATGTCCTGTCCGGTGTATTGACGAGGGGGGATTTTTGAAGTCGTATCCGTGACGGTTTTCCGAATTTAGAAAGTCTGTTTTGCACCCGATGTGGAAATGTCGATCCTCCTTGCGTGATATGTCCGAAAGATGGAGTAACGGGCTACGGCGGAATCGGCTCCGCACGCATAGCGCTTGAACGTTAGCCTAGGCAGTGTAGAAAGCCTATTCCAAGCTCAAGCAGATTTGCTAGATTTTCGCATAACATTTCGTTTCTGTTAGAGGCAAAGATATGACAAACGCTTCAGCGATTGCACCATCAACCTTTAACACGACGGTACGCCTGATTGATGGGTCGGAGGTACAACTCCCCGTATCTTCGTCTGCTCCGCTGTTCGTAGTCGGGCCAAACGGCGCTGGCAAATCCGGCCTTATATCTACGCTATTCCGTCTGAATCATGCCGATGCAGTTCGTATTTCCGCACACCGTCAAACGTGGATGGAAAGCAATGCAGTTCCATTCTCACCACAAGACAAGATCATAACTGAACAGAGCGTTAGGGGGCAGGATAGGAACCCCGATGCACGTTGGAAGGAGTGGAATGCCGCTTTTCGATCAGGGTTGGTGATTGCCGACCTTATTGAAGCGGACAATAAGCTATCACGCCAACTCGCAGACGCATATCGATCAGGCAATCAGACGGAGGCTGTCAAGCTAACAGCGGAACCCCAGCCACTTACAGAAATCACTGAGTTATTTGCCGGGTCGGGCATTTCCATCAAACTGGCAATTGGGGAAAACAGCACTATTACCGCTAGCAAAAATGGAGGAACGCCTTACAGCATAGCTCAACTCTCAGACGGCGAGAGAGCTGCATTGCTGATTGCGGGAACCATCCTGACCGCAAAAAAAGGCGCCCTAATACTTGTCGATGAGCCAGAGCGCCACCTCCACGCTTCGATTGTGACGCCATTGCTTTTACAGCTTTTCGGCAAGCGTCCAGACTGCAATTTTGTTGTTTCTACTCATGAACTCAGTCTGCCAGTTGGTATTCCGACCGCCAAAACCGTCTTGGTTCGCGATTCCAAGTCGACAGGCAACGATGTCATTGCCTGGGACCTAGATGTGCTTGAACCGGGCGATGAGGTCGATGATGCCACCAAAGAGGCTATTATCGGGTCGCGTCGGAAGATGCTGTTTATTGAAGGCACTTCAACGAGCCTTGACAAACCACTCTATGAATTGCTGTTCCCCGGCGTAACGATCTTCCCGCGTCAGACCTGCCGAGATGTTGAGCATGCTGTTGTCAGTGTGCGCGATGCTGAGGCGGTCACTTGGGTGCAGGCATTCGGCATAGTCGATCAAGATCAGATTGCGTCGGCTCAGCGTTCTTCTTTGATTGAGAAAGGGATTTACCCACTCTCCGTATACTCAGTCGAGTCCCTCTATTACAGCCCTGCGATCATTGCCGCCGTCGCCCAGCGGCAATGCAAAGTCGTCGGAGGAGACCCGGCGCAAATGACGCACACGGCCAGCGCGAATCTGGTTGCGGCGATTGCCTCCGAGGTTGACCGGTTAGCAGCAAGAATGACGGAACAGGCCGTTAAAGATAAGATTAGCATGCAGATGCCTGACTGGCATGCAATCCAACGCGGCGGGAACGTCAATATCGCCGTCGACGCAGATGCGATGTACCAAGCCGAAAAAGAACTATTGCAGTCCTGGATTACCGCCAAAGATGTTGAAAAGATTGTAGCGCGCTATCCAATCCGCGAGACTATGGCGCTAGCCGCCGTTGTGAACGCTCTCCAATTTAAGAACCGGGCCCAATACGAAGCCGCCGTTCGTAAGTTGGTCAGTGACGACGAGTCAATCAGGTCGACCTTGATCGGGTATTTTGGAGGACTTGCAACTGCACTAGGCTAAGAATGGCATCTCGGAAAGATAAAGCTGATCGACGCCACGGCGGCTCTTCAATGGTCATATAGGCTATCAATAAACAGTCAGGTCCGAACGATATAGGGCGGACAGCTTCCCCTTAGTGTCCCGCCAGCAATGACCGTTTCGGGCCGCTACGCGCCCGAAGCGGATTAGTGAACAATATCAATGAAGCCAAAAGCGGACGCTGGGCCCAATTGCCTTCTTGTCATAATGACTAATGACGATATGGGGCTGTTGACAGGTTTGAGCCAGCGAGCACGTGTCAGTTTTAGGGCTCGCTAGCGACTTTAGTCGCCCTGAGTCGTTGGCTGGCACGCATTATCTCAGTCCGTAGGGTTTCCCCCGGATACGTCTTTCTGCCGGCCATTGCCTGATATTTACAATCTGGGGGCATTTCCCGATCAGAAAAAGAGCAAGGCTTGGTTACAGTCGATGCAACCAAGCTGGTGTGTAACGCACCGTATGCTCAGCTTCTGACGAAAAGGAAATGCTATGAAAATCGTGATGATGGGAAAAATGGCCATATTGGGTCTGGCCTCCGCCGCCTTGTTGAGTGGCTGTGCCACGGACGGTATGGGCATGGGCGACATTGGTAACGGCGCGGTCATCGGCGGTGTGGGCGGTGCTGCTGTGAGCGCAGCGACAGGTAATGACGTTGTCAAAGGTGCCGTTGTCGGCGCTGCCGCCGGTGCGGTCATCGGCTATGTTGTCAAGGAAGGCAAGAAGCGCGAAATTTACAGCGATGGCAATGGCAATCGCTATTGGGTAGGCGACAATGG
>JBAWDM010000267.1:0-2294 GCA_049590735.1 Asticcacaulis sp.
GCGCAACAGCCCGCGTGTGCTGAATTTGTTTGGCTATACGGGTGTCGCCAGTCTGGTCGCGGCAGAGGCCGGCGCCAAGGTCACCCATGTCGATGCCTCGAAAAAAGCGATCGGCTGGGCACGCGAAAATGCCGCCCTGTCTGGCCTCAGTGAGGCCCCTATCCGCTGGATTTGCGAAGACGCCCGCAAATATGTCCAGCGCGAAGTCAAACGCGGCTCTAAATACGAAGGCATTATTCTCGACCCGCCGAAATACGGACGCGGCCCCACCGGTGAGGTCTGGCGTCTGTTTGAAGACCTGCCTGAGATGATCCATATGTGTGCCCAGCTCTTGTCGGACGAAGCGTCCTTCCTGTTGCTCAATGCCTATGCCGCGCGCGTGTCCGGCCCGGCTCTGGCGCATCTGGTGGCGGAAGCGGTCGGCCGGAATGCGGGTCTGAAACAGGCCGGCACAGTGGATCACGGCGAACTGACGCTCATTGAAGACAGCCGCGCCCCAAAGGGCTTAAAACCCGCCGATATAGCCCCCCGTGAAATCGGCCTGTCCTTTTTTGCCCGGTGGCAGAATGTCTAACACCGACATCAAGCAGATCACATCCCTGACCAATCAGACGGTCAAGGATATTCGCGCCCTGCATATGCGAAAGGAGCGCGAGGCCACCGGCACCTTTCTGGCCGAGGGGCTGAAAATCATTATCGACGCGCTGGATCAGGGGATTTCACCGCGCATACTGGTCTATGGTGAGGATACGGAATATCACCCGCTTTTGCGTCGCGCCATCGACGAAACACTTAAGGCTGAGGGTGAAGTCCTAGAAGTAACCCGCGAAATTTTAAAAAAAATATCCCGCAAAGACAATCCGCAAATGGTGATTGCGGTCTTTGATCAGGTCGTCAAAAGCTTAAGCGATATTGACCCCAAAACCCATGACGTCTGGGTCGCCCTGGAGCAGGTACGCGATCCCGGCAATCTGGGCACCATCATCCGCACAGCTGACGCCGCAGGCATAGGCGGGGTGATCCTGATCGGCGATTGCGTTGATCCGTTTTCCGTTGAAACTGTGCGCGCCACCATGGGCTCTATCTTTGCCCTGCCGGTCGTTAAATGCACGCGTGAAGCTTTTCTGGCCGATCGTGCGCGCTGGACAGGCTCAGTGGTGGGCACACTTTTGACGGCTACACATAACCACCGCACCGCCCCGTATACGCGCCCGACCCTGATTGTGATGGGGACAGAACAATCGGGGCTGACGCCGGAAATTGCCGCGATTTGCGATACAAACGTCAAGATCCCGATGCTGGGACGCGCCGACAGCCTCAACCTGTCGGTCGCCACCGGCATTATGATCTACGCCGCCGCAGGGCTGTAGGTGCTCAGGCGTTTCAAGCCCGATCTGTTCATCATCGGCATGCTGGCTGCCATTGCTCTGGCGGCCCTGTGGCCAACGCCGGGCGCACAGGGTGGCTTTCTGCATCCGGAACTGCTCACCAAGGTCGGCGTGGCGCTGATCTTTTTCCTGAACGGGGCCATGCTGTCTTTTGGCGCGCTTAGGGACGGCGTCATGAAGTGGCGGCTGCATGTGATCATTCAGGCCTCGACCTTTCTATACTTTCCCCTGCTGGGCCTGTTATTTCTGACGGCTCTGGATCATTTGACGCCGTTTAAGATCAGTTTTGAGCTGCGTCTCGGCTTTTTCTTTTTATGCGCCATCCCATCCACGGTATCATCCTCCGTGGCCATGACATCGGCCGCGCACGGCAATGTGCCGGTCGCGGTTTTCAATGCCACCCTGTCCAGCCTGATCGGCATAGTTCTGACGCCCTTATGGATGGGATTATTGTTGACGTCACACGGGCAGGCGCTTGATATCTCAGGTGTCTTTGTCGATCTCAGCCTGTGGATGGTTCTGCCTCTGGTCATGGGCCAGCTTATGCGGCCGTGGATCGGTGCGTGGCTGAAACAGCACAAAAAATGGGCACAGGGCGTCGATCGCGGCACGATCCTGCTGCTGGTTTACACCTCTTTTTGTGACTCGTTTGCGCGTGGCATCTGGAGCCGGACTGAACCGGCCACGCTGATACTGGTGGCTTTAGCTGCGCTCAGCCTGTTTTTTATGGTTCTGCTGTCGCTTTGGGCCTTATGTGATCGTTTCCACATTGCGCCGGATTACCGATCAGCCGTAGTCTTTTGCGGCACCAAGAAAAGTTTAGCGGCCGGCGTTCCGATGGCCGCGCTGATATTTACCGATCATACCGCCCAGCTCGGCCTGATCTTGCTGCCGATCATGCTGTAT
>JBAWDM010000268.1:0-17675 GCA_049590735.1 Asticcacaulis sp.
ATTGAGTTCAAACGGATGCCAATGAATCTCATGCGGCGTGCCAGTGGCCTCTAAGGCCGCAGCCAATTGACGGTAACCGACCACGCACCAAGGACACATAACATCCGAGACAATATCTATACGAAGCGGCGGCGATGGGTTGGTCATGGGAAAACCTTTGAAAAGCTGCGAGGCGTATTACACCCCTTGCAGATAGGTTATCCAAAGTGCGACTCAAGACGACGGCAACCTTTATCACCCAATTGTGAGGCCCATCCTTCGCGCTTAAACGACCCGCTGACCATTTTCGTCGATCAGCAATGCGCCATCTTCTTTATAGAAGGGGCCGGTTGGATAGGTGTCGATCAGATCTAGAACGATCTCGCTGGGGCGGCACAGTTTCGCGCCTTTGTCCGTCACCACAATTGGACGATTGACCAGAACGGGATGTTCCAGCATGGCCGCAAATAGCGTTTCATCGCTGACGGCAGGATCGAGTAAACCGAGGTCTTTGGCCGGCGATTTCGATGTCCGCAAGGCCTCACGCGGCGTCAGACCGGCCTCTTCCAGTAGCGCCTTAAGCTGATCAGCCTGCCAACCCGTTTGCAGATATTCCACGACAGTGGGCGAATAGCCCGCAGCCTCAAGAAGAGCCAAGACATTGCGTGATGTGCCGCAATCTGGGTTGTGATAGATGGTGATATTCATGTGGCTAAAATTTCTGGCTTAGGGGTAAGCAACCACGCGCAAACAGCGCTGGCCAAAAGAGCGCCAATAATCTGGGCGATGATAAATTCAGGCGCATCAACGGGCCGGATGCCAGCAAAACTGTCAGATAAACTGCGCGCCAAGGTCACAGCCGGATTGGCAAAGGAGGTCGAGGCTGTAAACCAATAGGCGGCGGTAATATAGAGGCCAACTGCCACAGCGACAAAGGCATCTTTGAATTTGACGGTCGCCAAGATCGTCACCAACAAACCAAAGCTCGCCACCCCTTCCGATAACCATTGCGAAGGGCCAGATCGCGCCTTTTGCGACACCTGAAGGATCGCTTCGCTAAACATGGCATGAGCCAACCAAACACCCAATATAGCGGCAATGATCTGCACGCCGACATATAAACAGGCATGGGACACAGATATTTGTCGCCGCAGGGCAAACACCAGCGTCACCACGGGATTGAAATGCGCGCCTGAAATCGGCCCCAGCATGGTAATCAGCACCGCCAGCATAGCCCCTGTGGCCAGTGTATTGCCCAGAAGCGCAATGGCGACATTTCCTCCTGCCAGCCTCTCCGCCATAATGCCGGAGCCGACTACAGTTGCCAATAAAAACCCTGTGCCCATACCTTCAGCCAGTAGCTGTCGCGATAAAGAAAAGCGCATTTCCCGCCTCAGCAGCCACACATAATGTCATCAAGAACCGGCGCACACAGCTCATCACTGCCGCCGCAGCAATCGCGCATCAGAAAACCGAGCAGGCCCTTAATGCCGTCAAAATCAGCAAAATAACGGATGCTGCGGCCCTCACGCACGGACGTCACCAGCCCCGCATGCGCCAAAATCGTCAGATTGGCCGACATAGTGTTTTGCCTGACGCCCAGCGCCTCACCGATATCGCCCGCCGCCATGCCATCGCGGCCCGCCTGAATGAGCAGACGCACAACATCAAGGCGGGTTTCCTGACTGAGCGCCCCAAAGGCTGAGAGTGACTGCATTTTATCCATACATCATGATTATTTGATATATTTGTCTCCGTCAATCCTCATTGTGTCGCGCGCTTACAAAAATATGCAGACAGGCACGGAAGAAGTGGTGGCACGAAACAGTCTTTCAGCTATGGTGCAAGCAATCCTTAAAAAACAGGCCACATGACATGCTTAAATCCCTGAATCAGTACCTCGCCGAACAGACTATACCCGACAGCCTGCGTCAGCTTATGACCGCCTTGGCCGATGCCTGCCGCGATATTGGCCATACGGTCAATGCCAGCGCCGTGGCGGGCCAGCAGGGCGCGCTTGATCAGGAAAATGTGCAGGGCGAGGTGCAAAAGCAGCTGGATGTCATCGCCAATGATATAATGCTGGAAACCGGTCGCTGGGGCGGCCAGGTGCGTGCGCTGGTGTCTGAGGAGATGGATGATCTCTATCCGGTTGAGGCCACGGGGGGTCAGGCCTATCTGCTGGTATTTGACCCGATTGACGGCTCCAGCAATGTCGATGTCAATGGCGTGGTGGGCACGATATTCTCAGTCCTGAAGGCGGCTCCTGATCGGCCAGCCACCGCGTCAGACGTCCTGCAACCCGGTCGTGACCAGATCGCCGGCGGCTATGCCATCTATGGCCCGCAAACCACGCTGGTTCTGACGCTCGGCGATGGTGTCAGCGCCTTTTCGTTTGATCCCGCAACAGGGGAGTGGCTGATGACTGTGCCGCGTATGGTCATCCCGCCCACGACCCGCGAATTTGCCATCAACATGTCCAATTATCGCCACTGGAACCCGCCTGTGCGCCGCTATATTGACGAATGTGTAGCGGGCACAACCGGCCCGCGCGGCGCTGATTTCAACATGCGCTGGCTGGCCTCCATGGTCGGGGATGTGCATCGCATTCTGACGCGTGGCGGCATTTTCCTCTATCCGGTCGATAACCGCAAAAACATGGGCAAGCTGCGCCTGATGTACGAAGCCAACCCCATTGCCATGCTCATCGAACAGGCCGGCGGCGCAGCTACGGACGGTTCGCAGCGCATCCTTGATCTGCAACCCCAGGCCTTGCATCAGCGTATCGGCGTGGTTTTGGGCTCACGCGAAGAGGTCGAGCGTGTCGCCGGATATCATAATATCTAGGCGAGCCTGACCAGGCCGTTTTCAATGTGCAAAACGCGATCGGCTAACTGGCTGGTCTCGGCGGCATCATGGCTGACATACAGAACCGGCAGGTCTAATCCGGCGATAAGCGGCAAAAGCGCGTGACGCGCCGTCTGATCCAGACTGGACAGGGGCTCGTCCATCAGCAGCAGGCGCGGATTTGTCAAAACACTGCGCGCCAGTGCCACGCGTTGCCGCTCACCGCCCGACAGCTTGTCGATACGGCGCATCAAAAGAGGCGCCACCCCCAGCTTTTCAACAATGTCCGCAAAGCGATCCGGCCCGCTCTGACGTCTGCGGGCATAGGTCAGGTTTTGCAAAACAGTTAGATGCGGCAGTAAGGACGCTTCCTGAAACACATAGCCCAGCCGCCGTTTGTGAACGGGTAAAAAGCATCGGTCATCCTGCCAGACCTCACCCTCGACAGACACCCGACCCTGCGCCCGATCCAGTCCGGCAATGGCCCGCAACAGGCTGGTCTTGCCTGATCCGGACGGCCCCCAGATGGCGCTGATGCCTGTTGAGGGCAGGCTGACATCGGCCGTCAGCGAAAAGTCTTCGATTTGGATAGTCAGGGCAATTTCAATCATGGCCACCCCGTGCGCTTCCATGACCCCCGTGTGCTTCTATGACCAAAGCGGCGGTCAATCAAAATGAGGCTCAGCAAACAGACAAAGCCAAATACCAAAAGGCTGCCCGCCAGCCTATGCGCGCCCTGCCAGTCCATCTGCTCAACCAGCTCATAGATGCGGATAGACACCACCTGCGTCTTACCGGGAATGGAGCCGCCGATCATCAAAACCACGCCAAATTCACCAATCGTATGGGCAAAAACCAGTATGGCTGCCGTCAGGAATCCTTTGCGCGCCAAGGGCATGGCCACGGTAAAAAAGCGATCCAGAGGCCCGGCCCCTAAGGTCGCGGCGACCTCAAGCGGGCGGGTGCCGATAGCTTCGAACGCATTACGGATCGGCTGAACGGCAAAGGGCAGCGAATAGATGATCGAGCCAATCACCAGACCGGCAAAGGAGAAGTTAAGCGTGCGAATGCCAAACGGGTGCAAAAGCACCATCAATGGACTTTGCGGCCCCATGGCGATCAGCAGATAAAAGCCCAGTACGGTCGGCGGCAGAACAATCGGCAGGGCGACAAGGGCGGCGATCATATCCTTAGTGAGGCTGCGGCGTTGCGACAACCACCAGGCCAGAGGCGTGGCCAGCACCAGCAAACAGACCGTGGTGACTGTCGCCAGTTCAAGCGTCAGCCATACCGCCCGATCAAACAGAATGCCCCAGCCCGCCATGTTCACCGGATTTCATAGCCATAGGTTTTGATAATTTTGACGGCTTGCGGGCCTTTGAGAAAGGTCAGAAAGGCACGGGCTGCCGGATTATCCTTGCCGGTTTTCAACAAGATAGCCTGTTGCGCAATCGGGCGATAGGCCGACTTCGGCACCGGCCAGACGGAGCCCTTCGTCAGTGGCGTCACCTGCGACAGGGCCACAAACCCCAGCTCTGCCGCGCCCGAATCGACATAGCTATAGGCCTGCGCAATCGAGCCGCCCATCACGATTTTAGGTGCTAATCTTTCGTACAGATTCAGGGCCTTCATCGTCTCAACCGCCGCCTGCCCATAGGGGGCGGAGGCCGGATTGGCGATAGCGATATGCGTAAACTGACCACGCGCTAAAACCGCACCCTTATCGTCAACAAAGCCCGGTTTAGCGCTCCATAAGACCAGTGCCCCATAGGCATAGGTAAAACGCGTATCTTTTACGCCAAAGCCCTCGGTTTCAAGGGCGGCAGGCCGTTCTGCGTCCGCCGACAGGAAAATCTCAAACGGCGCACCCTGTTTCATCTGGCTATAAAACGCACCTGACGGCCCAAAGCTTAAAATGATATGGTGGCCGCTTTTGACCTCAAAGGCCTGCGCGATCTCTTTGGCCGGAGCCGTAAAATTGGCCGCAACCGCCACCACCACATCGCGGGCCAGCGCCCATTGCGGCACGGCCATAAGCATCAGGCCAAACAAGATCACATGTAAGAGTTGGCGAGTTAATGACATAGGAACCTTCTGCCGCAAAAAGAGGGCCTGAGACGTCATAAAGGATGCAAGGTCGCTTGACCACACGCAAAAAGGCTTGCGCTGCCACCTTTGCATCGCCAAAACTTAGTCAGGGTAAAACCACCGCTCCAAAGGAAGTTTCATGTCCGCTGTCACTCTTGATGAAGCCCTGCGTCTGGTCACAGCGCGTGCGCCTGAGCCTGAAAGCCGGCTATGCAAACTTGAGGCGGCGCATGGGCGGGTTCTGGCGGCCGATGTGGTGGCCGGTCGCGACCAGCCACCCTTTGTGTCATCGGCCATGGATGGGTATGCCCTTATTCTGTTGCCGGATGAGGTCAATCTAACCGATCCGTTTCGGGTGATCGGCGAAAGTCAGGCGGGCGCGGCCTATAAGGGCGCCCTGCATGTCGGTGAGGCCGTCCGCATCTTTACCGGCGCACCTGTGCCCTCAGGCACGACCCATGTGATCATGCAGGAAAATATTGAACGCGAGGGGGATACGATCCGCATCAAGGCAGAAAGCCTGCCCGATGGCAACCAAACCAAGACCCATATCCGCCCGCAGGGTCTGGATTTCCAGATTGGCCATACCCTGCTCATGGCCGGTGAGCGACTGGATGCCTGGCGGTTGTCACTGGCGGCATCAGCCGGCATGGGTGTGTTACGGGTGGTCAAAAAACCGCGCATCGCCATCCTGTGCGCCGGTAATGAGCTGGTGCCTGCGGGTGATCTGATCGGCGAGGATCAGATTTATGAATCCAACTCAATTGCCCTGATCAACCTCGTAAAAACATGGGGCGGCAAGCCGAAATTTCAGGGCCTTGGTCGCGATGACCTTGAGACCCTGACTAAGCGTCTTGCGCACATATCCGCCGATCTGATTGTGACGGTCGGCGGCGCGTCGGTCGGTGATTATGACCTCATTAAACCGGCCCTGCGCCAACTGGGGTATCAGGCCGATTTCGAGAAGGTCGATCTGCGTCCGGGCCGCCCGACATCCTTTGGTGTCCTGCCGGACGGGCGCTGCGTTCTGGGCCTGCCGGGTAATCCGGCGTCGGCCCTTGTCTGCGCGCAACTATTCCTCAAAGCGTTTATAGATAAGACGCTGGGCGTGGCCGATGCGCCGGTCATGCAATTGCCTCTGGCCGAAGACCTGCCTGCCAATGGCCCGCGTGAAGCCTTTTTGCGGGCGCAGATCGTGACGGATGCCAAGGGTCAGTCACGGCTCCTGCCCTTTAAAGATCAGGATTCAGCCCTCATTCAGATCTTTGCCCGATCGAATGCTCTGGTCAGGCGCGCAGGTCATGCCCCTGCCGCAAAGGCCGGGGATTATCTGCCTTTTATGCCTCTGGCGCGCCTGTAAGCGGTTGATTGATATTGATAAAGGCGGCATCATTGTTAGCCCTTATCTTCGCCGTCCGCACGGTTTTCAGATAGCCCATGACCGCTAAGCCGCCATGTTTTCGCGCCGCCAACAAAGCGCTTTCCAAATGCGGCAGGAGACGCGTGTGCCACAACGCACAAAGCGGATAATCGCGCGCGCCGCTAAAATGCACAATATCGGTTTGATCGTCCATCCGCGCGACAAGCTGTGTTACCATATCATGCGGTAAATGTGGCATGTCGCAGGGCGCAGTGATGACCACATCTTCGCCAATGGCGGCCCCGGTTTTTAGCGCGGTGTGAATGCCACTTAAGGGCCCCAGACCCGCTACGGCTTCGTCATCAAAACACAGGGGCTGGCCTAAGGCGTTCAACGCATCCGATTCCTCGCGTGCATTGAGGAATAATCGGCCCGCCTGAGGCCTGAGGGCGTCAATGACTGACACGATCAGAGGCTTATTTTCATAGACATGAAACGGCTTATGCCCGCCCATGCGCAGACCCGCGCCTCCGGCTAAAATCATGGCACAAGGCAAGGCCATTATGGCGTCACCTGTGCGCCATAGTCCGATTTTCCGCCCGTCTTGGCGACGACAAAAATGCCGTCTATGCGCATCTGCTTATCGACGGCTTTCAGCATATCAAATAGCGTCAAAGCCGCCACGCTGACGGCCGTCAAGGCCTCCATTTCAACACCAGTCTGACCTTGCGTTCTGACTTCGGCCTCTATGCGAAAACCGGGCAAATCCTCATCCATGCGGATGGTCACGGCCGATTTGGTCAGGGCCAGTGGATGACACAGTGGGATTAAATTCGCCGTCTGTTTCGCCCCCATAATGCCCGCCAGTTCGGCGGTTGAGATGACCGCCCCCTTGGGCGTGTGGTTTTCCCGCACCAGATCAAGCGTGTCCCGTCCACAGATCAAACGGCCCTGCGCCACGGCCGTACGCGCCGTTATCGCCTTGTCGGACACATCGACCATACGGGCGCGACCGTCGGCATCCAGATGGGTGAGGCTGGTCATGGCTTTTCGCTCCAACGGTTCAGATCGGTTTTATCCGCTTTGGTCGGTTCAACCCAGTGATCCAGATCGGGGCCGACTTCGCGCTTCCACAGGGCGGCTTCGGTTTTCAGCCTGTCCATGACAAAATCCGTGGCCTCAAAGGCGGCCCGACGATGCGCGCTGGCCGCCGCCACAAAGACAATCGGTTCTCCCGCCGAAATCTTACCGCAGCGGTGGATAATCAGCAGGGCCTGAATGTCAAACCGATCCAGCGCCGACTGACCGATAGCGGTGATCGAAGCCTCACTCATGCCCGGATACCAGTCCAGTTCCAGATAATCGACCACATGACCTTTATGCTCAGGTCGCACCGCGCCCATAAAGGTGACAATGGCCCCCGCATGGCCCCATTCGGCCTGAAATGCTTGCGCCGATGCGCTTGGGTCAAAGGCCGCTTCCTGTAAAATGGCTGTCAGTTTGCTCGTGCTCATCCGCCTGAAAACACCGAGAAAAAAGCCACTTCGTCGCCGTCTTTTAAGAATTGGTCTTCGCGTGTAACCTGCTGATTGACGCTCATCTGAATGGCCTCAAAGCGCACCTTATCTCGGGCATCCGCGAACAAGCGGTCGCGCAGCCCCGTCAATGTGACCCCATCCGCCGCCACTTTCAGGCTTCGCGTCTGCATCACATCCGCCATGCGGCCAAAAAACAAAACCTCAATCATGTGCGGCCCGCCATCCTCACGCGCAAATATCACGATAGCGTGGAATCTGTCCGGCCAGCGAGCAGGGCCGATAACGGCTGTCGAGTTCAAGGCTTAAGACCAGGTCCCAGCCATCCTTACAGGCGCCGGTCGAACCGGGCAGGCAAAAAATAAAGGTGTCTTCGGCCTGACCGGCAAAGGCGCGCGATTGCAGGGTCGATACCCCAACCGTCGTCAGACTGGCATTATGGAAGACCACGGAAAATCCATCCATTTCACGGCGGAATAAGGGCCGAATGGCTTCGGGCGTCACGTCACGCGGCGCAAAACCCGTGCCCCCCGTTGTCAAAATCACATCAATGCCATCATCCGCTACCCAGGCCTTAATCTGCGTGCGTATCTCTTCGATATCATCCGTGACAATGGCGCGTGTAATCAGCCTGTGACCTGCTGCCAGCAAACGACTTTCCAGTAGCGCGCCGGACGTGTCGATTTCCAGATCGCGCGTGTCCGATATGGTCAGGACGGCGATATTAAGGGGATAGAAGGTGAGATCCGGATTGATACCCGCCATGTGTGATCCTCATTGAAGGCGTAAAGCTGAACCTCGCTTATAGACCCTGAACGCGCAATACCGAAAGTCCAAAGCGGCCACCATCACTTAAGATGACAGTTTTTCCGTGCGAATTGACTTAGCGCGAATTGACTTGGAGCGCTTACGGCATCACGTTACATATAGGATCGATCAGGAATGCTGAATGGCCTTTGAGGCAGTGAAACCATCAAAAAGCACGCAACTGGGCGACGGTTTTGGCCGGCGCTTTGCCTATGTGCGTTTGTCGGTCACCGAAGTTTGTAATTTCAGCTGTACCTATTGCTTGCCCAATGGCTTCAAAAAGACAGCCCCGCTGCATTTTTTGACGCCCCATGAAATCCGTCATCTGGTGTCGGCCCTGACGGGTCTGGGCGTGACCAAGATCCGTCTGACGGGCGGCGAGCCCACAGTGCGCACTGATCTGACCGACATTATCAGCGAAATTGCCGCCATTTCCGGTATTGAAAAAATCGCCATGACGACCAATGGCTGGAATCTCAATAAAAACGTTGAGACATGGCGCAGGGCCGGGCTGAACCATCTGAATGTCAGTATTGATTCGCTGGATCGTCAGGCCTTTCACACCATTACCGGCCACGATAAGCTGGATACGGTCATGGCGGGTATTGACCAGGCCCTGGGTCTGGATTTTGCGGCGGTCAAGCTCAATGCCGTCCTGCTCAAAAGCACAGCCGAGGCCGGTTTTCAGTCCTGGGCCGACTATGTGCGCAGCCGCAACGTGTCTGTGCGCTTTATTGAGCTGATGCGCACCGGCGACAATGCCGACTATTTCAAAGCCAATGCCATCACCGCCGATGTTGTCACGGACTGGCTTTTGGCCAATGGCTGGACACCACAGGAAAAGGTCAGGGATTCCGGCCCCGCTATCGAATATGGCCATCCGGACTATGCTGGTCGAATCGGCCTGATTGCCCCCTATGCCGCCGGTTTTTGCGATGGCTGCAACCGGCTACGGGTTACGGCGCGTGGCAAGCTACGGCTGTGTCTGTTTGGCGAAGGCGGCTGCGATCTGCGTGATCTGTTGCAAGACCCGAACGACAAAACGGCTCTGATGCACCGCATGACTGACGCCCTGCCCGGAAAGCCGATCAGCCATTTTCTGCACGAAAACCAGACCGGCGATCTTAAGCACCTTGCCGAACTTGGTGGCTAAGTATTGAGTGGTTAAAAATCGACAGCAATCCCTTTACGTTCCCAATCGCCATAGCGGGTGGGCTCCGGCCCGTTTGGCCCGCCCTGTTCAATCGCCTTAGCCATCTCGGCCTCTTCTTTGGCGCGTCGCTCGGCGGCTTCGGCCAGGGCGCGCTTTGCGGCGGGCGTCACTACCTTTTTGGTCTCAAGGCTGCTGAGATCGGCGGTCGGTGGTGTTTGGGATGACATGAGGGGAATCCTGTGCGGCAGCTTGGCTTCATAAGTAAACCTTCGCAGTCCCGGCCTCAAGTCACGAAGCCCTCATGACCTGAGATTTTCCGAAATCTGTTGACGATGCATCCACAAAAGTGATATCACTTTGATATACCTAAGGGAGGGTAGATAATGAGCGATGATATAAAGCCTTTGAGCGAACTGGTAATGCAGGGCTGGGAAGTCCTGAACTACAGTGTCAGCGATTACGGCGGCGTGCGGACGGATAATTTCCTGCTGCGCAAACAAAAAATGCACCCTGTCCTCAGCGTCCGCTCAAAGATGATCGGCAAGGGCTATACGACAAAAGAACTGGACGTCTGAGCCATTGCTCAAAATCTTTATTAACATAAGGCGCGATTGATCAGATTGCGTCTGGTTTTAACGCGCAACACTTTTCGGAAATCGTTGCGCTTTCGGGGAGGCAACTCACATGAACGATATTCCAATAAAAAATCCTATCAACAGCACACGCGAAATTGCAGGCTCAGGGGCCAATGGCGGCATCATGCTGCTGCTTTTGGTTGTCTGTTTGCTGGCAGGGATCGCCTGCGCCGTTCTGCGCATGCCCGTTTTCGCTGTACCGCTTATACTGGGCGCGCTTTTCATCCTGATGGGCTTTTACACCGTCCAGCCCAACCAGACCGTCGCCCTGACCGTTTTTGGCAATTACAAGGGCAGCGACCGCACCACGGGCCTGCGCTGGGTGCCGTTTTGGTATGGTCGCAAAAAAGTGTCTTTGCGCGTGCGTAACGTCACCAGCGAGGCGCTGAAGGTCAATGACCAGCGCGGTAATCCCATTGAGATCGCTGCCAATATTGTCTGGCATGTCGCCGATTCGGCCCAAGCTCTGTTCGATGTCGATGACTATACCGCCTTCGTCAATATCCAGATCGAAACGGCTTTGCGCGAAACCGCACGCCAATATGCCTATGATCACGCCGATGACGGCCAGCCGACCCTGCGTGACGATGCCGATATCGTGGGGGCGCGTCTGAAAGAAGATTTGCAGGTGCGCGTCGCGGTCGCAGGCGTGTCGATCGACGAAGCCCACCTGATGCATCTGGCCTACGCGCCGGAAATCGCCGGCGCCATGTTAAGACGTCAACAGGCCGAAGCCATTATCGCCGCCCGCATAAAAATTGTCGCCGGAGCCGTTGGCATGGTCGAAATGGCTTTGGAGCAGTTGTCAAAGCGCGGTGTCGTCAATCTGGATGAAGAGCGTAAGGCCGCCATGGTGTCGAACCTGCTGGTGGTTCTGTGTGCCGACCGCGAAGCCCAGCCTGTCGTCAATACCGGCACGCTTTACGGCTGATGGCGTCCCCCAGTAAAAAAGCGTACCCGTTGCGGCTGCCGCCAGAGGTTCTGGCGGCAGTCGAACGGCTGGCTGCCGCCGAACTGCGTTCGACCAATGCGCAGATTGAAGTCTTGTTGCGCGAAGGCCTGTTGAAACGCGGCCTCCGCCCGAAACCACCGAAGGTTGAGGGGTAGGTAGGAAATAGCTCATGCAATCGGTTAGGCTAATTTTCCTCGACCAATCCGCCGAGTGATGATCGCGTTAAGGTATTGACTACGCTCAGTATGGATTTGAAAAAATGAGATCATACCTATGACGCCAACGGACCGACAGTACGATAGGCTAGAGTGATCCGCAAATTAAGATATTGCCGCCATACACTACACAATTAGCATTGTTCACGGGTGCAAACACATCATTATTGTTTTTAGTTCAGCACTCATTATAAGTCTTTAATTACGCTTATTTTAACACTTGATAATTGAAAAATTCCCAACTTAAATATGGATTGATACGATCTCCGAATTCCTTCCAACTATATGCAGGTATAACAAAATCAATAACCTGATTAACCGTTTGTTTGATGCTGTTAATATTTACATTACTTAAGCATATTAAATTATCATTAATAAATTGGGCATTTTCAAATAAATGAATGTCTACAACACTCTTAGGAGCGTTGGTGCCACCTTCGTTTTCCCACCAAATTGAATTGCAAACCCCAAAATAAAATAGATCGACCCCTGTTTGGCTGAGCTCGCCGATCTCAGCCACCATAGGCAAGTGAACTGGTTGCCCAGAATCGACAGGCATTTCATCGCCATTCGACCTATAGACATCCTTAAGAATGGGTCGGATCATCGACTTGCTCCATATAAATTTGGAGCACTCGTACCACACATAAATAGTAGGCTGATACCCCCATCCAAAAACAATGCCGACCGCTTAATCTCTGTCGTTTTGAGTCTACTTAATCCATAGACGTCCCCCCTTAACCTTTGAAAGGTTGACGCACGCCCTCCATAGGCAATATATGGCGCTTTCCTCCCCAGCATCTTACGAAAGCGCCCTTCATGGCCCCTTATAAGCCTTCCACAGGCAAACCCACCTTTCAACGCAAGCTCGTCAAGCGCCCGCCGTCCAAGGGCATGGCTGCCAAAATCGCGTCTAAACAAGCGCCAATTCAGCATCCCGAAACGACCGTCAATACCGATGATGACGGCGATATCGGCATGAATGCGCGCATTGCCGCCATGAGCCTGATTGATGCGGCGCTGACCAAACGCTCCGGCTTTGATGAAGCCGTGACCCGCGCCGAATTTCTGGCCCTTAGCGAAGGCGAACGCAGCTTTGCCCGTGCCATGGCGCTTTTGGTGCTGCGCCGTCTGGGGCAACTGGATCACATTATTGAACAGCGCACCAAGAAATTGCCCTCGGCGGCGGTGTGCGACCTGCTGCGTATCGGTCTGGTGCAGATCGGTTATATGAATGTGCCTGATTTCGCCGCCGTGTCCACAACCGTCAAGCTGGCCGAGCGCGCCTCAAACACCCGCCCGTTCAAGGGGCTGATCAATGCCATTTTGCGCGGCGTCATCCGCGAACAGGAACCCCACGGCGGCGGTCTGCCCCCTGCGATTGCCGCCCGTTTGGCGCCGGATTGGTTGTTCGCACGTTGGCGCGCGGCTTATGGCGAAGACAATGCCAATGGCATCGCCTATATGCTGACTGAGGAACCCGCCACCGATCTGACGTTCAAAAACGCGGAAACTATGGCGGCCCACAAAGAGGCCCTGTCCGGAACAGAATTGGGCGGTTTGTCCCTGCGCAGTGCGTTGCGCGGCGATGTACGTGACTGGGCCGGTTATCAGGACGGCGTGTGGTGGGTGCAGGATGTGGCGGCCTCGGTCGCCGTTAATCTGCTCGGTGACCTGAACGGCAAAACCGCCATTGACCTGTGTGCCGCCCCGGGTGGCAAGGCCATGCAACTGGCGGCGGCGGGTGCTTCGGTTGTGGCGCTGGATCGCTCCAAAAACCGCTTAAAACGCGTTGAGGAAAATCTGGCGCGCACGGGTCTGACGGCTGAAATCCAGATGGCTGATGCCGAAAGTTTTGACGATCAGCGCAAGTTCGATGTCGTGCTTCTGGATGCCCCGTGCAGTGCCACCGGCACATTGCGCCGTCAGCCGGACGTGTTGTGGGGCACTAAGCCCGCCGATATCGCCAAGCTGGCGGATGTGCAGCATCGCCTGCTCGATTCCGCCGCCAAACGCGTGAAGGTGGGGGGTACGCTCATCTATTCCACCTGTTCGCTGGAACGCGAAGAGGGCGAAACACAGGTTCTGGCCTTTCTTCGCCGTAATAAGGCCTTTGTCCTGCATAAGGTGTCACCTGAACAGGCCGCCACCCTTGGCCTGCCCGCAGCGTCCTTGAGTGACGAAGGCTGGCTGCGTCTGTTGCCACATCAACGTCCCGCCGGACAGGATGGTTTCTTTATCGCCAGACTGACACGACAAGCCTAACCGCTAGGGCTTGACCACCTCTACCCAAGCCCTTTAAGCAAACAGGCCTCATCACCTTAGACACCAACCGGCCTCTGACACGAGTAACGTCCATGACCACACCGCTGATTTGCCCTTCCATTCTCGCTTCCGACTTTGCCAAACTGGGCGAAGAGGTACGCGCCATCACTGAGGCCGGTGCCGATTGGGTGCATATTGATGTGATGGACGGCCATTTTGTGCCCAATATCACCATCGGGCCGGATGTGGTTAAGGCCTTACGGCCGCATTCCAAACTGCCGTTTGATTGTCACCTGATGATCTCGCCGGTCGATTCCTTCCTGGAGGCCTTTCGTGAGGCCGGTGCCGATCTGATCAGCGTCCACCCCGAAGCGGGCGCGCACCTGCACCGCACCTTAAAATATATCCGTCAATTGGGCGCGAAGGCCGGGGTTGTCCTTAATCCCGCCACGCCCGTAGAGATTCTTGATTGGGTGATGGATGATATTGATCTGGTGCTGATCATGAGCGTCAATCCGGGCTTTGGCGGCCAAAGCTTTATCGACAGCCAGTTACGCAAAATCGAAACCGTGCGCAAGAAGCTGGACGCCGTGGGTCATCCGGCCATCCTGCAAGTCGACGGCGGCGTCAATGCGGGTAATGCCCATAAATGTGTCGAGGCCGGTGCCACGGCGATGGTCGCTGGCACGGCTGTGTTCAAAGGCGGGCCTGAGGCCTATGCCGCCAATATCAAGACCCTGAAAGGCCTGTAAATGCAGGCCTATGAGTCAACCCCGATTGTGGATGCGCTCAATGCCACGACCCCCTGGCGTAAGGTGGTAGTGGCGTGGATACGCAAACAGGCGGGGGCTGAACTCTTTGGCATGCCGGGCTATCGCCTGACCCTGATCGGCCCCGTGCCCGATGGGTTTCTGGCCACACCGCATGACGGCAGGCCTGCCAATCCTATGGCAGGTAAGGCCATATTGTCGGGACGGTTTGCGCTGGCCAATGCCCGCATGAGCGTTCAGGGGTCGGGCGATCCGTGGAACCGGCCATCACCCACCCGCGCCTTTGCCGTTGAGTTGCATCGGTTTGGCTGGCTGGCCGATCTGATGACGCAGGGGGATGACGGGGCGCGCGAAGCCATGCGCCTCTTTTTGCTGTGGAAAAAGACCTTTCGTAGCTGGACACCTTTTACGTGGGGCGAAGAGATCCTGCCGCGCCGCCTGATCAATCTGTCCTTGTTTGCTCGTCGTCTGGCCGCGTCTGCCAATCCCGAAAATGTACATTTATTGGCGCAATCTTTGGCCGAACAAGGCCGCCACCTGTTGCGCCTGCATCCAAATCAGGCCTGTCAGGCCCCCCGCGCCATAGCCTTGATCACGCTGGGCTGCGTCCTGTCGGGGCGCACAGGCGATGCGTTTCGCCGCAAGGGTCTGAAAGCCCTGCCCAAAGCCCTGCGCAAAGCCGTTCTGGCCGATGGTTCGCACATGTCGCGTAATCCGGCCCAGAGCTTAGAGCTGCTGTATGATTTGCTGCTGCTGATTGATGGGTTGAGCCAGCGCAGCCAGCCCGTGCCGGACTATGTTGAACAGCACATAGAGCGCCTGTCGCGTTTTGTTCGCGCCCTTTGCCACCCCGATGGCAGCCTGTGCGGGTTTCAGGGCGCCGAATCCCTGCTGGAAGATAAAATCGCGCCCGCCTTACTGCATACCGACACCAAGCCCGGTATTATACCGACTGTGCTGGAGCAGGGTCGCTTTCACCGCATGTTGGGCCGCTCGCTGACGGTCTTTGTCGATGCCGGCGAAGCGAAAGGTGGTGATTTCGGCACCCATGCCTGCGATTACCCCGTGCATTTCGAAGTCTCCGGCGGGCGCGATAAGCTGATTGTCTCACCCGGCTGGTCTGAGGCACAATCGGATCGTCATGATCTGCGCCTGATTGATGCCGCCAACACCCTGACCTTGGGGCATGATGTCCTGCTTAAGCCCATGACCGGCCGCCTCGGCGAATGGCTGCATTTTACGCTGGAGGGCCTGAAATATAAGGTGCGCTCACGCCGTGTAGAGGCCGAAGACTCGGGCACTCTGTTGGAAATGGAGCACGAAGGCTGGCGGGCTAAATTTAGCTTAAAGCATGAACGCCGCCTTTATGTTGATGCCACGCGCGATGAATTACGCGGCGAAGAACGCCTGACGCCCATGGTCAGCAAAAAAGAAATTCCGGCCATGACCAGTTTTGCCGTGCGTTTTTTGCTGCACCCCGAAGTTCAGGCCTCACTGGCGCGCGATCAGAAAAGCATATTATTGCGTGGCCCCGGTGGACGCGGCTGGTGGCTGCGTCACGATGCCCGCGAAGTGACCTTAGAGGCCGGTACGGTTTATGAAAAAGGCATGGCGCGCAAAAGCACGCTGATTGTGCTGCATGATCATGCCCGCCTCGACGCGCCCACCCGCCTGCGCTGGAAGCTGTCGCCGACTGAGGCTTAAGACTCCAGCGTATCAAACCGAAGGGGCGCGCCCCAAAAGGCCTCAATCAGGGCGGATTGCGCCGCGACATGCGCACGGGGCTTGCCGGTGGTCAGAAAACGGCGCAAACCGGAATGGCCGATATCATAGTCATTGTGGCGCTCAATATAGTCAGCCAGAGATGCCGCGACCGCTGCGGGCTGATAGATGATCGGCAAATCTTTGGGCAGGTTGTCGCGGAACAGATCGGCCACCAGCTCATAATGGGTGCAGCCCAAAATCGCCCGATCCGGATAACGGCCAATGCGTGTTTTCAGCGCCTCGATATGGCCCCTGATCTTGGCATTCAGAGCCTCACGACTGGCACCGGATTCGATCAGATCGGCCAGACCGGAACAGGATTCCGTAAAAATGGCCAGATCCTGACGGCGTTTGTCGATCTCAATTTCATAGACACGGGAACGCGCCGTGGCCGCTGTTGAAAAGACGCCGATGACATCCAGCTTTTCCACCTTGACACCACGCCGCTCGGATTCATGTTCCCACGGCATGCCGGTAGCGGCCTCTATGGTGGGGACAATAATACCCAGCACATTGACCCGCCGCCCATAGGTTTTGCGCACCTCAGCCAGCCATGTGCTTTGCAGACGGCGGAGCGCCACGGCTGAGGCCGTATTGCAGGCCAGAACCACCAGAGACGCGCCCGCCTCAAACAGGGTTTCGCAACCCGCCCGCGTCAGCGCCACAATCTCCTCGCCGGTACGGTCGCCATAAGGGGTGTTTTTCTGATCCGCCAGATAGATGAAATCGGCTTGCGGCAAACGCTCGACCAGCGCACGATGGATACTGAGGCCACCGATGCCGGAATCAAATACGCCAATTGCCATGACCGGCCTACTCCACCTAATTTTGCGCGAACGAAAGCAGTCCCTACCCCTTTTAGGCCTTGCCGTAAACAGGCCTTATTGTTACCTATGATACAAATATGGCACCAACCGCTTCACCCCTAAAAGGGATTAAAAATATGCCCGCATCCGATATGAACCGCCGCACCACCCTGACCCTCATGGCCTGCACAGGTGCCAGTGCGCTTTTGGCCGGATCGGCCGCCGCACAGGGCGGGGCTGCCATTGCCACCGCCTATCTGACGCAGCCCTGGACGGGTCCCTATGGCGGCGTCCCGCCCTTTGATAAGGTCAAGATTGCCGATTTCGAGCCGGCCATGCTGGCGGCCATGGACACAACACGGGCTGAAATCAAAGCCCTGACCATGAAACGCAGCGCGCCCACCTTTGAGACCATTATTGAGCCTTTTGAGCGATCCGGTGCCGATTATGGCCGCGTCAGTTCGGTTTATTCGGTCTGGGATTCCAGCCTGTCGTCAGA
>JBAWDM010000269.1:0-20408 GCA_049590735.1 Asticcacaulis sp.
GTGGTAGTCAGTGTGCTTGGCAGGGCCTGAGATTCAAAGCTCTCGACGGTGCTAAGGGTTTGGCCCGCCTTATCAGCTGCGGCCGCTGGTAAGGCAGCGGCTACACATGCCATCACGGTTAAAAATCCCAACCTTTTTTTTAGGGTCATGGTCGCATCCTCTGTGTTTTTTATATTTTGGAAGTGGCGTTTGTGGCCAGATTGAAGCCGTGCTCGATTATGAGCAAGGTCAATGGCCAACGAAAACTTAACCTGATTAGCATGCCGACGAACGTAATAATTGTCAACAGTTTACAAGTCTATTGATGCCTGAGCATAAATCTCAACACTATAACACTCTGGTGCGATGCATTAGGCTCAGGACCCATTAAATTTGTTGCTTCTCAGCCGATTGGCTGATTCACTGTCCGCGTGGAGGATGGTGCAATGAGTGATTTGTTTTTGCTGAGCGAGGCGCAGATGCGTCGTATTGAGCCGTATTTCCCTTTGTCACATGGGATTGCGCGTGTGGATGACCGGCTAATTGTCAGCGGGATAATCTATGTGATCCGCAACGGTTTGCGTTGGCGCGATGCGCCCCGATCGTACGGCCCACATAAGACGATCTATAACTGATTTGTGCGCTGGAGCGCGTTGGGGGTGTTCAATCGGATATTTTCCGCCCTGGCCGGTGCTGTCGGGGAGCCTGATCGGCTCATGATAGATGCGACCCATTTGAAGGCTCACCGCACGGCGGCAAGCCCCTTAAAAAAGGGGCTGTTCCCCGACGCATTGGACAAACCAAGGGCGGGCTGAACTCTAAACTTCATGCGGTCTGCGATGGTGATGGTCGGCCTGTTGTCATGCTGCTGTCCGAGGGACAGATGAGCGATTACCATGGGGCCGCCTTGATGCTGGATGACTTTCCACCAGCCTCAGAACTATTGGCTGACAAGGGGTACGACGCGGATTGGTTCCGTGAGGCTCTCGAACAGCGCGGCATCAAACCTTGCATCCCACCCAGGGCCAACCGCAAGGTTCAGATCCCCTATGACAAGGCCGTCTACAAATCCCGGCACAAGATCGAGAACATGTTTGGCAAGCTCAAAGACTGGAGACGTATCCACACGCGCTACGACCGTTGCGCGCATACCTTCTTTTCGGCCATTGTCATTGCTGCGACAGTAATCTTCTGGCTGTGATCAATGAGTCCTGACCCTAGGACGCACCTTAGGTTGCGTGTGAAAATGTCTGCCGTTTAACGAGGATTAGAGTCACTTAAACATCACTATCAACATATTATTGCAGGGCAAATCACGTCGAATTACTGTTGATTGTTGACAATTAATTGTTGGCTGTCATTAGTCTCGCAAGCCTCTAAGGGGCCGCACTAAGAAATCATATATACATAAAAAAGGGAGTTAACATGGTTAAGTTACGTTTACTCATGTCTGTCTGCGGAGCTTCATTGATAGCTTCAACATGTGGCGGAGCCGCATTTGCGCAAGATAAAGCCGTAACGGCTACTGAATCGCCAGCTGAGACCGTGATTGTTGTAACGGGCATCCGTAAGGCGTTGGCAGATGCATCTCGTATCAAACGCACCTCAAATGGTGTTGTCGATGCCATCACGGCCGAAGATATCGGCAAATTCCCCGATGCCAATCTGGCGGAATCCTTGCAACGTATTTCTGGCGTCTCCATTGATCGTTCCAATAATGAAGGTAATCAGGTTACAGTTCGCGGCTTTGGGCCTAGCTTCAATCTGGTGACTCTCAATGGTCGTCAAATGCCGAACTCCTCTTCACTTCAATCAGAGGGTGTTTCGCGTAGCTTCAATTTTCAGGATTTAGGCTCAGAAGGTGTGTCGGCTGTTGAGGTCTACAAGACTGGCAAGGCGGATGTTACATCAGGCGGCATTGGCGCCACCATCAATATCAAAACGCCTTCGCCTTTCGACTATAAGGGTGCTGTTGCTGTTGTCAGTGCCAAAGCCATTTATGACACAAGTACCGAAGTTGGCGATAAGGTAACGCCTGAAGTTTCAGCCTTGTTCAGCAATAAATATCTGGATGGCAAGCTGGGTCTTTTGTTTGTTGGTTCATATTCTGAACGCAATTCGCGCAAAGACCGTGTGGGCACACAGGGTTGGGTTCGTAATCGCGGTAGTGCGGCCAATGTTGACACCAGCGCCATTGACACCACGCTTAACCCGACCAAGTCTTGGTGGGCGCCATGGACCGTGGATGTTGACAACTGGGATACGCACCGCGAGCGTACCAATATGCAGGGCGTCGTTCAGTTTAAGCCTGCTGATAATTGGAAAGTCACGGCTGACTATACCATGTCGCGCCTGAAAGAAACGACGCAAATGCATCGTCAGAGCTTCTGGTTTGATTCGCCGCACGGCAAGACAGATGCCAATGGCACCATGGTCGATATCAACACACCAAATGATGAATTGAACTTCTGGTCGTGGGACTATTTCAAACAAACCAACAATGATTCTGTCGGTTTGAACGTAGAATGGAAAGCTAGTGATACGCTGACCTTTACTATGGATATCTCTGACGCGGTTTCCAAGTCAAACCCCGATGGTCAGACGGCAGAGACTTTGGCGGATATCATCAATCCCGGTAAAAAGGTCGATATTGCTGCGCATTTTGGCGGCGATATCCCCAGCGTAACCTATGACGATTCTCGTCTGCCGGGCGGCGCTTTCAATAAAGCCAATATGTCATCCGATCTTTTCCAAAAGCGCGGATATTCGATGAATAACGACATCAAGCAGCTTCATCTTGATGGTAAGTGGCGCAATGCTAATGATGGTGCCTTAAACACTATCAATTTTGGTATGTCACAAACAAATTATAAGATTGATACGGCCTTGTCGGCGACCTTCTCCTTTGTGAATGTCCCTCTGACAAATCTTGATCTGACGTTCCAGCCTCTGGGCAGCACGGCAGATCAGTTCAATGGCGCAAACAAGTTGTTCCCGCAGATTCCATTTTATAGCGCACAACAGTTTGTTGATATTGTCGAAGCCAATGGTCAGTATGCTCTGAATCCACCGGTTCTAAACGGCGTTGAGGAATTAACATCGGCAGCCTATGTCTCATTTGATTTTGCGACAGACTTTAATAATATGCCGGTCAACGCAAATCTTGGTCTTCGTTATGAAAAAACCGATGTTACCGCCTATTCTATCCAACAGGGTGTGACAGGTCTGAACTTCCGTCATAGTCAGGAGCTACAGATCATTTATGATGGTGTAGCTGCGAAACAGACCCTGACAGGTAGTTATTCGGAACTTCTTCCGAATATGGATATTAATATGAGCCTGCGTGACGATTTGGTTATCAGAGGCTCCTATAGCAAAACCATCGCACGTAGTTCCATTTCGTCGATGTTCCCTGCGACTACACTTACGGCACGTCCAGGCGGTCCTTATAATGCAAGTCAGGGCAATCCTAATCTTCTGCCCTACGCCTCTAACAATTTCGATCTATCTCTAGAGTGGTATTATAAGCCAGGCAGCTATGCTTCGATCGGCTACTTCAAGAAGTATGTTGATAACTTCATCGGCTCTACGGTTATTAAGGGCACGGTTAATGATGTAAATGGTGTTCCTATCACGGACCCGAGCGTCACGCCGCGTGCTGGCTGTCCTGATCTTTCGGCCACGCCTAATCCAAACTGCTTGTCGCAGGCTGGTGATCCGGCTGTTACCTGGGATATTTCCACCGTCACAAATTTGGAATCGCGGCAGGTTGATGGTTGGGAAGCTGCTGTTCAGCACACCTTTGGTGAAACCGGCTTTGGTGTCATCTTGAATGCTACTCTTGTAAACAGTGATGCGAGCGTTGATCCTTATAACTTTAATACAGTTATTGCGCTCACGGGCCTCAGTAACTCAGCCAATGCGATTGCCTTCTATGAAAAGCACGGTTTCCAAGCACGGGTCGCCTATAACTGGCGCGACAAGTTCTTGTTGGCCCTTGGTACTGAGCCGACCTATACAGCGGCTTACGGTCAGGTTGATCTCAGCGCGAGCTATGATTTATCCAGCCGCTACACAGTCTTCTTCGAAGGCTTGAATGTGACCAATGCAACAACGCGTCGTTATGGCCGCTTTGAAGCTCAGTTGATTGATGCGGAACAATATGGCTCGCGTTACTCGATTGGTCTGCGTGCTAAGTTCTAGTTACAAAAAAGTGTGTCGTCATTTGACGCATTTTGATTGAGACATAGTCGGGCCGCCTTCTTTGCAGGGCGGCCCGATTTGTTTAAAATATAGAGTTAAAGGCAAGCCTGATCATGGAAAAGCTTATCCAGTCCATTGTTATTGTAGGCGGCGGTTCTGCCGGTTGGATTACGGCGGGCACGATTGCTGCCAAGCTCAAAACTGATGGCGCAAAGGGTGTTTCGGTCACGCTTGTTGAATCGCCCAATATTCCCATTATCGGTGTGGGCGAAGGCACATGGCCAACCATGCGTAAGACGTTGAAACGCATGGGGATTCGTGAAACTGATTTTATCAGAAATAGTCACGTATCGTTCAAACAAGGTGCCAGATTTAATGGCTGGGCTACGGGCAAATCAGATGATGGCTATTATCATCCACTGATCTTACCGCAGGGCTATTTCGACATAAATCTGGCCCCGCATTGGCTGGAAGATGGGGCCGGACTAGCATTTGCCAGCGCCGTTTGCCCTCAGGCCGATCTTTGTGACAGGGGGCTGGCGCCCAAGCTGATTACAACGCCCGAATATGCGGGTATAGCCAACTATGCCTATCATTTGGATGCGGGTGCTTTTGCCGGTTTTTTGCGGGATCATTGCATAAGTCAGCTTGGGGTGCGGCATGTGCTTGATGATGTGACCGGCGTCAACGCTCACGAAGATGGCGATATTGCCTCGGTTGCGACTAAGACCAGTGGTGACATCGCAGGTGATTTGTTTATTGATTGCTCAGGGTTTAAATCCCTGTTGTTGGGTCAGCATTTTGGCGTGCCCTTTCGGTCGTGCAAGGACGTTTTGTTTATCGATACGGCACTGGCGGCGCATGCACCCTACGAATCCGACGACAGCCCCATTTTGTCGCATACCTTATCAACGGCCCAAACTTCGGGTTGGATATGGGATGTCGCCCTGCCTAGTCGCCGTGGCACAGGCCATGTCTATTCGAGCGCCCACATATCTGACACGAAGGCTGAGGCGCAGTTTCGTGATTATTTGCGGCCAACTGTCAAAAATGTAGATGCACTAGAGTTTAGAAAAATCTCTATCAATGCCGGTCGCCGTGAGACGTTCTGGGAACGTAATTGCGTGGGCGTAGGGTTGGCTTCAGGCTTTCTTGAGCCCTTGGAATCGTCAGCCTTGTTGCTGATTGAAATTGCGGCCGGCCATATTGCCAATCAGATGCCGGCAACACGTAGCACCATGGACATTGTGGCCAAACGCTATAATCGGACCTTCCTCTATCACTGGGAACGGATCGTCGATTTTCTGAAGTTGCACTACGTATTGAGTGAACGAACCGATTCTGATTTTTGGATTGATAATCGCCATCCGGCTTCTGTGCCCGAAAGCTTGCAGGAGCTGCTGGAGTTGTGGAAATATCATCAGCCTTGGCACGATGATTTTGAACGTGCCATTGAGGTCTTTCCAGCCGCCAGTTATCAATATGTGTTGTATGGTATGGGCTTTAAACCACAGGCCAGCCACCTTGGCATATCCGAAAGCAGTCGTCGTGAAGCCCGTGATCTGTTCCGCTTTAATGCAGATGAAACACGTCAAATGGTGACCAAGCTGCCGACAAACCGCGAATTAATCGACAAAATCCATCAATATGGCCTGCAACGCGTCTGATTTAAGTCCGCATAAAATCTGAAAGATCCATTATGAAACCCGTTATTCTCAATCGTGACACCCACCGTGATTTGCGCGTTAATACCCGCCTAGGTGCGGAATTTCATGACAATGTACAACTGGTGCCCGTCATAGCGGCTGAATTGCAGACCCTCATGGTGGATATGCCGATTTACCTCATGAAAGACAGTGAAACCGGCGCCTTTGGTCTGTTTGCCTTGTTAGGTTTCGAGCCATCCGAAAACCTGCTTTTAGGGTCTGATGGCTGGTTGGCCAACTATGTTCCGCTGCATATGCGCCGCCAGCCCTTTATGGTTGGTCGTGCTTCAGGGGTTGATGTCGGGGCGCAAAGTCTGATCAGCCTTGATATGGATAGTCCGCGTTTGCAAACCTCAGAAGGCGAGGCCCTGTTTACAAAAGACGGCGAGCAAACGCCCTATCTTGAGGATATAATCGGTCTATTATCATCCATGATGGCCGGGGTTCAGGCAACCAAGGGCTTTATCGACGCCATGCTTGACTTGGATCTTGTGGAGCCCGTTTCCATCAGTGTCAAGCTTGCCAATAGCGATCCACGGACGCTGAATGGGCTATATTCGCTTAATGAACAAGCCGTGCAAAATCTGTCGGCGGATCAGTTACTTGCCCTAAACAGTAAGGGTTATTTGCAGGCGGCTTATCTGTTGTTGGGTTCGGGCGCCAATATGCAAAAACTGATCAATCTGAAGAATAATACAAAAAAATAGGTTGGAGCGGTTGCGTAAGGGCTTGCCAATAAATGTAAATTGTTTACAATTCTACGTCTTATCGTGCAGGCGATCTGCTCATACAAAAATAACAAACCACGTATGAGGCAAGAAAGGAAACCCAATCATGAAAACCAAACTTACCCGTCGATCCGCTTTGAAATTGGCTGCCGTTGGCGCCGTTGCTGATATGGGCATGCGCGCTACATTCGCCAATGCGGCGGACTCCGGTGAGTTTGGGGCGGTCGATCCGTGGAGCCAGACCCATGACCGCGTTTGGTTGGGGGGCAAGTTTTGGGCTAATCCGATGGAGGATTGGTGCATACGTGACGGTGAGGCCGAGTGCCTAACTATTGGCGGCAACCGTAATATCCAAGCCTTGACGCACCAACTTACCAATCCGGCCGGTGCCTTTAGCATGTCGGTGATTGTGCGACGTATAGCCGAAGGCACGATTGATGGCGGCGCGGGTTTCCGTATCGGCGACCATAGTGAAATCAAAGAATATCGCAGCAATTGTTTTGCCTCAAATGGTCTGCGGGCTGGCGTGATTGATCGCGTATTGGTGTTGGGCCTGAAGTCGATCGTGTTGGCGAATGCGGCCGACATGAAAAACCTTCGTCTGCAACTGTCAGGCAAGCCTTCTGGCGGTCAAATGAACCTTGAACTGGAGGCTCTGTCGCCAGATACGGGGGCCAGCTTAGGCAAGCTTACACAAAGCCTGCCTGCGGGTGATCTGATGGGCAATGTGGCCTTGGTCAGCAACTACTCCGCTTCGGATGCGCGCCCAGATGTCGATAGCAGGGCGGGTTCATACTATCGCTTCTCGCAATGGCAGATGTCGGGTGACGCGTTTAGCGTGCGCCCCAATCAAGCCTTTGGTCCCCTGCTGTGGTCGATGTATAGCCTTAGCGATTCCCGCACCAAAGACGGTTTTGTGCTGAAAATCAGTGCGCTGACTGGCCCTATGGGAGCCGATGATAATCAGGTCGTTGAGCTAGAAGTGCAACGTGGCGGCAAGTGGAAATCTTTAGGTGAAGCCAAGCTCGATACGGATGCGTGGGTGGCCACCTTCCGCATTCCCAACTGGAACGAAAAAGTCGCCACACCCTATCGGCTGACCTACCGTGAAAAGCACCGTGATGGCAGCGAGACACCGAGTGTGTGGACGGGCACAATTCAGGCCAATCCGGTCGGCCGCCCCCTACGTATGGCCGCTTTGACTTGTCAGAATGGTTATGCCTTCCCGTATGAGCCGGTTGCCAGAAATGTGGCGCAACTCAAGCCGGATATCGTCTTCTTTTCTGGCGACCAAATCTATGAAGAGAATGGCGGTTACGGCTATATCCGCAATCCTGCCGAGCCGGCCATTACCTGTTATTTGCGCAAATTCTACCAGTTCGGCTGGTCCTTCCGCGAGGTCATGAACGATAACCCGACCCTGTGCCTGCCCGATGATCACGATGTGCTGCAGGGTAATCTGTGGGGTGAGGGCGGTGCGGCAGTTCTGCATCCTGATCTTGATCCAGGTACATCTTCTTTGGGCGGCTATGTCGAACCTGCCCGCATGGTGAATGTTGTCCACAAAACCAATGTGTCCCATTTACCTGATCCGTATGACTCGACACCGTCACTGCAAGGCATCAGCGCCTATTATTGCGACATGGTCTATGGCGATGTTGGCTTTGCCATTCTGGCGGATCGACAATGGAAAAGCGGTCCAGAGACTGTGGACGCCGCCGTTGGTGAAACGGGCCAAGGCGAAGATCCACTGTATATCAATCCTGACTTCGATAAGCCGGGCTTGTCCCTGCTTGGGGAGCGGCAAGAGGCCTTCCTGAAACAGTGGGTGTCCGATTGGCGCGGCCATAAGCTCAAATCCGTTTTGAGCCAGACCGTATTTGCTGGCCTGTCTACGCACCAGCCCGTGCCAAATCGCTATCTGAAGTTAGATTTCGACAGTGCGGGTTGGCCGCACACGCCACGTGATCACGCGGTAGAGATTATCCGGCCAGCTATGGCCCTGCATATCTGTGGCGATACCCACCTATCTACCTTGTCGCAATATGGTGTTGAAAAGCAACGCGATAGTAGCTGGGCCTTTTGTACGCCGGCCATTGCTGTGGGTTGGCCGCGTTGGTGGAACCCCGACACCGTGCCCTTGCCATATGCCAATCGTCCAAAACACGGTTTGCCGAATACGGGCGAATATCTCGATAGCTTTGGCAATAAGGCCTATGTCTATGCTGTGGGTAATCCGGTTGTTGGCACCTCGCCCAATCGCTATCTGAGGGCAGATCAAAAGGGCAGCGGCTTTGGCTTTGTTACCTTTGACACCCAAAAGCTGACCTATACGATGGACTCCTATCGCTTCCTCGTCGATTTGGCGGATGGTAAGTCTGACAATCAATTCCCCGGTTGGCCCGTCACCATTCATCAGTCTGAAAACCGCGGTGAAAACCAGCTTACTTAAGTGAGTGTCTTTTTCGTCGTCCAAATTCTGACTTAGAAACCTTACTTATCAGAGGCCAGCATGAACCATGAAAACAACTTAGGCCGCCGTAGGTTTCTCCAGAGTGCCAGTGGCGTGGCCTTGGGGTTAGGTCTGAGCGGCCTGAGCGCCGCGACAGTTCAGGCTGATGTGCCAAATGGTAAGGGACGGGCCTATTATCTCAGTAGCTCTGAAGGCGGAGATGACCAGAAGGGTACGATTAAAGCGCCGTGGAAAACTCTGGCTAAAATAAGCTCAGTTTCTCTGCACGCTGGTGACAAAATTTATTTCAAGGCGGGCGATCGTTTTGATGGTCATTTTGTTGTCAATGGCTCTGGTTCTGACGAAGATCCAATCCTTATTTCATCCTATGGCGCGGGCCCCAAGCCTATCCTCACGGGCCAGGTCGGGGCCGGCCATGGCGGTGATTACCAAGAAGCCATCTATATCCAAAATGCCGACAACATTATTCTTGACGGGTTGGATGTGCGCAATGAAAGAAAATTCGCACGTCAAAGCGTCAGAGACATCGATGCCTTTGCTGTAAATGTCAGCAATACAGGGACAAGGGTGATGAAAAATATTACCCTTCGCAGCATGACCTTCCAAAAGGTTTATGCCGTACAGCCGATGCTTGAGCGTAGTGATTTCGACAGTCTGCTGGTCGCCGCCGTCCGCTTTACCTCCAGCAAGAACACCCGAGTTGGTGACGAAAAAAACATCCAGAATATATTGGTTGAAAATTGCTATTTCACCGACATTCAGCGCCTTGGCATTCAGTTTATGCATGCTGGTGGCCTTGAAGGTGTCGGCAATGATGCCATAAACCGGAACATGGATGTTGTGGTACGCAACAACATTTTCCATCATCTTGGCGGCACTAGTGTCCTACCGCAATCGGTCTATAATTGCTTGATTGAGCATAACCTGTTTGATCATCCGGGCTCTAATGTCGATCCCAGAATGCCCGGTCGCGGTAGTTCATCTTGGCCTATTAACTGTATCAATACAGTGCTTCAGCACAACAGGTGTTTGAGTACCAGAGGCTATGCTGACTCCTGTGGCATCCATATTGATCTCAACAATCTCAATACCTTTATCCAGTACAATTATATGGAAGATTGCGAAGGCGGTTTTGTCGAAATTTTGGGCGGCAATGTGAACTCGGTCTACCGCTTTAATGTCAGCGTCAATGATGCTTGGCGTAAAAGCCCGCCGGGAACGCCTTTCTGGAAACAGGGCCATACGCTCTGGGTCAGCGGTAGTCAGGGCAAGGATAAAGAGCCTGCGCCGCCTGCCAATACCTATATTTACAACAATACCATATGTGTCGACCAAGCGTTCCCGACCAGTATCGATATTATGGGTCAGGACACCTTTATCTATAACAACATTTTTTACAGCACTAAGGGTGGTAAGATTGGCGGCGATACGGTGTCGATTAAGCCCAATAATCAAAACTTATTTATCAGCAGCAATCTGTTCTTTGGCGATGTGGGCAGCCAGTTTACGCAACTGGATGCAAGACCTGTTACCGCTGATCCGACCTTCTCTGGCAAGGGTGAGGGGCTTGATAAATATCAGCTTATGGCAGGCAGTCCCGCGATTGGTCAGGGCCTTATCAAACAAGGCTTGGCCATCCCTGGTGCGGGTAAAGGTGTTTTCAAAAACATCTCGGCATATCCGACCATTGACGCCTATGGCAACCCGATTGATGTCGTACCTGCCCCCCCTAATATCGGTGCCTGTAATGCAAAAAGGGGTGAGCTTAGTGCATGAACCAAGCTAATTATTGTTAAATGTTAACAATAATACGCCGGATCATCTAAGCCTTAAAATATAAAAGAGGTAAATTACCCTCAGGGAGACTATTAATGAGCCATGCAAATCCTATGATGCAACGCAGAACGGTTTTGGCGGGTCTGATGTTTATAGGCAGCATCGCGGGCGCACATTCTGTGTTTGCTGCGGTGTCATCGCCGCCAGTTGTGCGCGTGGATCGTTTTGACGCGGCGCTGGACACATATATCGCCCGTTCTGAGCCCATCAAACTTTTGTCGAACCAATTGGATTGGCCCGAAGGTCCAGCGTGGGATACACATAGATCGTGTTTGTTTTTCTCGGATGTCGCCAAGAACCGCATCTATCGCTGGGATCAGAAGGGTGGTTTGAGTCTCTATCTTGATCCAGCGGGTTCGCAAGATCTTACGGCCAATGCCGATGTGCAACGCGCCAGCAATGGCCTTTGGTATCATCCATCCGACGACACGCTCATCATGTGCGATCAGGACAGCCGCTCCTTGCAAACTCTTGATCTGGGTTCAGGTGTGCGTCGCCCCTTGATCGTTAGCTATGACGGCAAAAAATTCAATAGCCCAAATGATCTGGCCGTTTCAAAGGCCGACATTATCTATTTCACCGATCCGACCGCCGGCCTGAAAAGCGGCAATAAATCACCGGCCAGACAATTGGATTTTGCCGGTGTCTATAGTTATAAGACTGGTGGCGACGTCACCCTTATCGACAAAACCTTGACCTTCCCCAATGGCATAGCCCTGTCGCCGGATGAGCGTTATCTCTATGTCTCACAATCCGATGCTGCGGCGCCCATTATCCGCCGCTATGTTGTGGCGGCAGATGGCAGCGTGTCACAGGGCCAAGACTGGTTCGATTTCACCCCTTATCGCACGGCAGAATTTCCGGGCATGCCTGATGGTATAGCGGTCGCCAATGACGGTACGCTTTTCGCAGCAGGGCCA
Organism: Asticcacaulis sp.; assembly: GCA_049590735.1. GTDB lineage: Bacteria > Pseudomonadota > Alphaproteobacteria > Caulobacterales > Caulobacteraceae > Asticcacaulis. The sequence goes on from JBAWDM010000269.1 coordinate 11,846, forward strand.
GGTGGTGTCTATATCATCTCACCTGAGGGTAAGGCCTTGGGCCGCATCTTTACAGGTCTGCCAACCGGCAATTGCTGTTTTGGCGAAGACGGAAAAACTCTGTTTATCACCGCCGACGATACGCTGTTTAGTGTGCGCATCTTGATGGCTGGCGACGGCTTAGGCGCTTAGGTTTTGTGCTGAGAAAAGATACATATTATGACCTTAGCCAAACCGCTGAGATATCGCTTCGTTATTTTGATGTCTCTATTTACCACTGTTGTGATCAACTATCTCGATCGCAGTAATTTGTCGGTCGCAGCGCTGGGGATATCAAAGGATTTCCACCTGCATTCCACTGAGATGGGCCTGATATTTTCAGCATTTGCATGGAGTTATACCAGCCTCCAAATCCCCGGTGGTTTGCTGGCCGACAGTGTCCGACCACGCTTTCTCTATGGTGGCTTGATTCTGGCTTGGTCAATCGTGACCTTCCTGCAGGGTTTTATCTGGGGCGCAGGCGCCTTGATAGCATGTCGAATTCTCATCGGTATTTTTGAGGCACCGGGCTATCCTATCAATAATAAGATTGTCACGTCTTGGTTCCCTACCGAAGAGCGCGCCAGTGCTATTGCCTTCTATACGTCCGGTCAATTCATCGGTTTGGCTTTTTTATCACCGATCTTGATTATGGTTCAGGCGGTATTCGGTTGGCGTGAGTTGTTTATCGGGTCAGGTATCATCGGGGCCATCTGGGCTGTTTTGTGGATTCTCATCTATCGTGACCGCGATCAGATGTCGAAAACACCTAGCCCAAAGGACGTGGCGTTATCGGCACCTGAAAAGAAAGAAGCTAAGGCCCAGTGGTTGGCCAGTCTTCGCATTGCCCTGAGCCATAAGACGCTTTGGGGCATTTACCTCGGCCAGTTTTGCCTTGGCACAACAACTATCTTCTTTTTAACGTGGTTCCCGACCTATCTGATTCAATATCGAGGCCTGAACATAGCTCAGTCCGGCATCTTAACCGCGATACCGTTCTTGGCGGCCTTCTTTGGTGTTTTGTTGTCGGGCTTTACCTCGGATTACATGGTCAAACGGGGGGTTTCGGCAGGCATTGCCCGCAAAGGCCCGATCATTTTGGGCATGTTGCTTTCCAGCGTTATCTTGTTGGCCAATATGACAAACAATGACACGCTGGCGATTCTGCTGCTGTCGATTGCCTTCTTCGGCAACGGTCTGGCCTCTATTAATTGGGTGTTTGTCTCATTGGTGGCGCCGCAAAACGCCGTCGGTACAGTAGGTGGCGTGTTCAACCTCATTGGTGGTTTGTCAGCTGTCCTAACGCCGATCATTATTGGCACCCTTATTGAAGCTGGGGACTTCACGCCAGCCCTTATATATATGGGCATTATCGCCTTAATAGGCGTTTGTTCCTATATTTTCCTGGTTGGCAAGGTCGAGCAAATCTCTGTCTGAACTGACAATAGTCTGCAAGGGGTTGATAGACTATTTGGGCATCACTTATGTGATAAAATTGCCATGATTTGGGAAATTGCCCAGCGCCAATCCATGATGTGCGGAAATTTCAAAGAACAATTGTTGACAATATACAAAATAATACCGACAATCTACCGTCAACAAAAAGTCTCATTGTAACAGGTGTGCAATTCACAGTTTTTGTGGTGAGCGCATTAAGAGACGGAGTTGGGCACGTGAGAACGATTTCACAACCGATTCGCACGGACGCTTAAAACTACATTGGCGCTTAAAAAAGCAGCACAAGCTGCAAAACATTTGGGGAAAGGAATACATAATGCATAAAACCAACAGGAATCTTTTGTGCTCTACTGCGGTTATAGCGCTGGCGATGTCACTCAATGGAGCGGCCTACGCGCAGGATACTGCGACAACGGCGAGCGCCGCCGACGATACGACAGTTGTTGTCGTAACGGGCATTCGGGCCAGTATCGGCAAGTCTGTCAACGATAAGCGCAAATCCGGCAAAATCATTGATACGATTAACGCCGAAGACATTGGCAAATCAACTGACCAAAACATTGCCGAAGCTCTGAACCGCATTAGCGGTGTTAGCATGTCGACAAGTAACGGTGAGGGAACAACCATCTCTGTTCGCGGCGCTAACGCCGATCAGACGGTCGTTACACTGAATGGTTCGGCGCTTGGTTCGACCGGCTTTTCACAAGGCGTTGATCTTTCCGCCTATTCGGCTGACATCTTGTCCAAGGTTGAAGTCATTAAGACGCCCTCGGCCGATGATGAAGAAGGCTCACTTGCCGCTGTTGTTAATCTTCAGACGCGCAAGCCGCTCGATCTGAAAAAGAATATTAGCACAGCAACCGTGCAACAGCGTTTCAATGATCTTTCTGGTAAGATGGATCACAAGCTTTCAGCAACATTTTCACGAAAATTCTTTGATAATCGCCTTGGTATAATTGCGACCATCTATGATGAGAGCGACTCTGTACGCAGAGACGATATTTTCAATGAAAACTATAATACATTTGGTACAAACGCCTATACTGATCAGAACGGAAAGGCTTTTGCGTCACAAAAAGCCATTGATGCTGACCTAGCAGCGGCTACGGCCAATGGCCGCGCGCCTGCCTTTGCAGGTGTCACTGGCGTTGCAGCGGCAGGCCCTTACACAGCTATCGCTACGGGTCTTGCGCCGACGACTTCAGGTTATTCGCTTAACCAAAATAACAACACACGTCGCGGCCTTGATTTTACAGCGCAGTGGCAGCCTTCTGACCGTACTGATATCACTGTGTACGCCAGTTATAACCAACAGAAATTCCGCAATAGCACATCTTCGGTCTTTGTGACCAACTCCAATTTCGGCAACGAAATAGATGGCGTGCAGCAACCTAATTTGGGTCTGGGCGTTAACTTCAGAAATCGTTCAACTGCCTATGATGCAAATACAATAGCTTTCGGTGGTACAGTTGCGGCTGCTGGCAATCCTGTCACCAATCCAACGTCGAACGATGGCTTGATGTGGACCGATCCCGTTCAAAACTGGCGAACCTTGGATACTGCAACACGTACCTATACCAAGTATCTTGATCGTTTTTCGACGGGCGGAACGCGCTCCAGCGTTAATAACTATTCAACTAAAAACATGCTGGTTAACGCAGAAATCAAGCATCGTTTCACTGAAAACCTGACGGGTGTTTTTGGCGGGTCATATTCGAAATCTGAGCAACTACCTGAGCAAAATATTTATATTTCAACAAGTGGTAGCCGGACGGTTGGCCCGTGGAACCTTCACCATGTCCCAGCAGATATTCTTCAGCCCGCTGGCTATGACTGTACGACAGGTGCCTGTCATTTGATGGGCGGAACTGTGGCGCCAAATCTTGGTGTCAATGTGGAAATCAACGCAAATCAAAACGATTTGTGGGATAATGTTGGAACCAGCGGCTTTAACCCAGATGATCTGCCGTCCCAAACGCTTAACTATCTCCAATCGACCGTAACCACTGTTACGGATAAGCAGCAGGTCCTGTTTGCCGATTTCGATTGGAACACCGATTTTGCAGGTATCACCAAATTTAAGTTCGGCGCAAAGTACACGGCCCGCGACAAATATGTTGACAACCAATCGGGAACGCCTCGTCCAGGCCAGGATCTCATCCAGACAACCAGCCCGTTCACTGGAGATGCAATCTTTATTGATCCAACAGCTATCACTCTCATCCAAGCCGCTATTTTTGCCTCGGGGCCAACCGACGCAAATGGCTTCTTGAAACAACTTGGGGTTACGCCAGACCAAATCACCAATGGGTGGCAAACTTTTGATCCTGTTAAGGCCCTTTCAACCCTTACAACAGGTGAGCGTGACTTTACGCTTGATAATACGCAAACACGTGGTGCAAAGTTCAAAAACATTGCTGCCTATTTCATGGCTAACTTCTCCTATCTTGATGACAGGCTGAAGGGGGATATCGGCGTTCGTTATGTCCATACTAAGGTGGACACAACCGGATATGCTGGCGCTACCTTCGCCTTCGATCCTCAGGGTCAAGGTCGCCTTATTGACCCTATCTATCTGAATACACTGCGTAATTCTAGCCATTCCAACACCTGTCCAGTACTTTCTGAAACCCCATCTCCATTGGGCATGGGACCCGCATCGGTCTATTGGACCGGTAACGGCGCTAACCCTGCTGACTTTAACGATGGCACAAATTATAATTTGCCAGCTTTCACTGAGCGTAATCGTCAGGCGCGCATTGATGGTTTGGGTACGTCCCCAGCAGTTCCTGGCGGGATTTGCTATGATCCTCTCTTGGAACAAGGTGCGCTTCCGGGGGCCTTCTCGGAGCGTAACCTCATACGTTATTCCGATCTGTCCACTGAGCAATTCGGTACGATTGGTGGCAATACGCTGACGGATCATAGCCGCGCATCAGTGGCGGCATCTGACTCTTATGAGTATGATGTATTCCTGCCTAGCTTCAACGTCAGCTATGCCGCTACCAATACATTGATTGCACGTTTATCGGCATACAAGACCATGTCTCGTCCGCCGATCGACGATCTTCGCGCCGGCTTCCGTATGACGGAAGGTAACATTTTCGAAGGTAATCCAATTTTCCGTACCGGCTCAAAAATTGATCTCTACACCGCTCAAATTAAGCCACTTGTGGCGGGCAATGTGGATCTTGCCGCCGAATGGTATTTCCAACGCGATTCACTTCTGTCCGTTAATCTCTTCTATAAGGATATTAAGGACCTAATTGAAACAAGAGATACGCGCTGGTATATTGGTGATCTGCGTCGTATAGCTTCTGATCCAGCGGGCGCAACAGTAGATGGGCTTACCTTTACGAATTCGGCTGGAGTTACAACAGACTTGCTGCAGACTTCGTCTTTGGATGTCAATGCTCAACCAGATATCGCCAACTGTATGCCGCGTCGTCTTCAAAGTGAAGCTGTGCTCACAACGGCAGCATCTTGGATGTATAGTGGCGATGCCCGTCTCCTTTGTGACGAGTATAATGTAAGCGCTCGCGTTAATACCGGATCTGCGACGGTAAAGGGTGTTGAGCTCCAGTATGTCCAGAACTACACCTTCCTGCCGGGCTTCTGGTCTGGTTTGGGTGTCGCTGCCAACTATACTTACCAGCAGTCAGATATTAAGGGCTCAGACCTGCCTATTACTGGCACGCCAGAAGAGTCATATAATGTGACGGCGTTCTGGGAAAAGAATGGTAATCAAATTCGCCTCGCCTATTCCGGCAATAGTGACTCGCTTATTCAGGGTTCCTTTGCAGGTGGTGCAGCTTGGCAAGCCGGTCGTCAAACTTGGGATTTATCGGCCGCCTATAAGATTAACAATGACCTCACGCTTACTTTGGATGGTCAGAACTTAACGGATGCGCCCGTACGTACCTATTTCACCAGCCGGATCATCCGCTTGCCGGACTCCACAGGTGCGATGGTCAACTTCGACGAAGGTTCCGCTTTTGATGGCGCACCTAAGTCCCGTACACTTATGGAATACAATACTGGACGTGTTTTCCGTGTCGGTATGCGGATGAATTTCTAGTCCTATAGATAGACATTACACGTACAACTAAAATGGCTGCTGAGGTTTCAATTGAAGCCTCAGCAGCTTTTTTTGTGTATGAAGGCCGCACTGACATGATTTATTTAGCCAGTTTCACGCGGTCGGTGATGGTGAAATCAACCGAACGCCCCACAGCCTTAGGCACATTCGGCAAGGTAATCGGCTGACCACCGCCTATCCACAGATTGACCTTGCCCGACACGACATAGCGATCCCCCTTGACATCGACGACACTGAGCGCGCGTTCATCAAGTGTGAAAGTAACGTTTTTGGTTTCACCCTGCTTTAGAGGTACGCGCTGAAAACCAGCCAAGGCGCGTATAGGCGCACCGGCAACGCTTGGGTGGCTGACATAGAGTTGCACGACCTCATCGCCATCCATGACGCCGGAATTGGACACATTGACGCTTACGGTTTGCACATGACCGGCTTTTAGAACCGCATGGCCAAGACTAGGTGTACCGTAATCAAAGTGCGTATAGCTTAGGCCATAGCCAAACGGATAGAGAGGTTCGCCCTTAAAATAACGATAGGTGCGCGCCTTCATGGCATAGTCTTTGAAATCCGGCAGTTGATCCACCGACTTATAGAAGGTCAATGGCAAACGACCCGCCGGACTGTAATCGCCGGCAATCAAGCCTGCTACCGCCGTGCCACCTTCGCCGCCCGGATACCATGCTTCGATAATGGCCGGTACATGTTGATCGGCCCAGTTGACCGACAAGGCGCTGCCACTGGTCAGAACCAGAACCACGGGTTTTCCCGTGCCGACAACCTGTTTAATAAGGTCTTCCTGCACCTGCGGCAGATCAAGACTGGTGCGGTCGCCGCGATCAAAACCAGGGACGGCAATGGGCATTTCCTCATCTTCGATACGTGCCGACAGACCCGCGACAACCACAACTAAATCAGCCTTTGAAGCGGCGGCAACGGCCATTTTCGCTTGATCACCGGGTGGCGTCCAGAAAAGGCGCAGGGTCCCCCACGCGCGGTGAGGCTTCATCTCGGCGACAAACGGATAGGTTTTGCCAGCCTCAAGCCGAACCATGCCACCCTTGTCGTCAAGCCGGTATCCATCCTTCCATGTGTCGATGGTCTGGTCGTCACCAATCTTGATGCGATAGCCATTGGTATCGTCGATCCGCATCTTGTAGTCGCCGCTTTCCAGCACCTTAATAAAGCCGGTCCAACGCAGCGAAAAATCTTCTTTTTGGTACCACTCAAAACGCCCTTCGCGGACGGTTTGCGTATCTACGGGTGTGCCTTCGGGCTCAAGGCCACTAAACTCTTCGAGCCTAAGTCCGTTCTGCGTGCAGGTCTGATCGACGCATAAAACCCCTGTGGGCGTCAGCATCTCAGCGGCATCAATCAGGCCGCTGCCGGTGACATGGACAATTTGGCTATTGGGATAACGAGCGCGTAGGCCCTCAAGGATGGTGACGGGATGTGAAGGGTCGCCATGATAATTGCCAACAACGGCGTCCAGTGTATCGGCATTGGGGCCAATAACGGCGATGGTGCGCGGATTGCCTTTAATCGGCAGCAGATTGTCCTTGTTTTTAAGTAAGACCATGGATTCACGCGCCAATTGTAAGGACACATCACGATGCGCCACAGTATCGACCTGATCCGACCCGATGGCCCCAAAGCCTGTTTTGGCGGGCGGCCCCAATATGCCCAATTCCATTCTAGCCTTCAGAAGGCGAATGAGGGCGCGATCAATCACGTCCTCGCTCAGTAGGCCACTTTTGGCCGCGAGATAAATGGGGTTTTTAGAGCCATCCGCAGGACCGCTGTCCCAACCGCAGATCAGATCCAACCCGCCCTTAAAGGCGACGCTGGCCGCTTCGGTGGCGTTGGCGGCATAGTTGTGATGTTTGACGTCATAGATGTTATTGACCGCACCACAATCAGAGACGACATAGCCTTTGAAACCCCAATCTTTTCTGAGATATGTCTCAAGTAAAACGCTATTGGCGCAGGCTGGCACACCGTTGACAGAAGGGTAGGAACACATGACCGACTTGGCCTGACCTTCCACGACAGTGGCCCGAAAGGCGGGTAGGTAGGTGTCTTCGAGATCATGCGGCGTGGGGTGAAAATCATCACTGTGACGCGAATATTCCGGCCCGCTATAAACCGCGAAATGCTTGACAGTTGCTATCGTCTTTGGATGGTCAGGATCGGGACCTTGTAGCCCCTGAACGAAGGCAATGCCAGTGCGTGCCGTCAGATAGGGGTCTTCGCCATAGGTTTCCTGACCGCGCCCCCAACGCGGATCACGTACGATATTGATATTAGGGGACCAGACCGTCAGGCCTTCGTAACGAGCACTAGACCCATCTGGCAGGACGCGCTCATTGTATTTGCCACGAAATTCCGTGCCGATAATCTCACCGGCACGATGGATAAGCGGTTCATCCCACGCGGCTGCCATACCCATGGCCTGCGGGAAAACTGTTGCGTAACCGGCCCGCGCGACGCCATGCAGACCTTCGCTCCACCAAAAATAAGCGGGGATACCCAATCGCGGAATGGCGGGCGCTTCGTCATCGAGTTGCGAGACTTTTTCCGCCAGTGTCATTTGACGCACGAGTACGGCGGCCTTGTCACTAGGTGCGGTTTGGGCGACTATTTCCGGTGTTGGCACGGCCCAACATGGTTGTGCAATGCCCATTGTCAGTGCCAACAATGCCGCACCTTGAAATTTCCTCATGTCTGTTTCCCTCTACTGTGGTGGCCGTGACCAATACGCAGAGCTATTGTCGCTCTTTTACATATAGGTATCACGCCTTGTCATGGTCTAGCATCGGGCGAATGACTGTCAACAATTTACAGTGTGAGGGGCTTGTTAACCGGGCCTCGTGACACACTGATCCGGTGGTTTAAAGAGGGCGAAAGCAATTTAGCTTTGGTGCATCAATTGTGTCTGAGCAGCGGTCTTAAAGAGGTTGAGCATACCCTGAATGGCCAGATGCGGGGTTGTGA
>JBAWDM010000270.1:0-2402 GCA_049590735.1 Asticcacaulis sp.
GCGTCCAGAGGCTTTTAGGCCTTGTCGAGCGCCTGGGCGACATCGGCAATGATGTCGTCAATATGCTCAATGCCAACCGAGATGCGAATCAGGTCTTCGCTGGCGCCGGCCTTGATCAGTTCTTCGGGCGAAAGCTGGCGGTGCGTGGTGCTGGCGGGGTGGCAGGCCAGAGACTTGGCATCTCCGATATTGACCAGACGCAGGATCATATCCAGCGCGTCAATAAATTTGATGGCCGCTTCTTTGCCGCCCTTGACGCCAAAGCTTAATATGCCGGAACCGGAGCCCTTGGATATGCGATTGGCGACCGCATTATAAGGGCTTTCTGCCAGACCGGCATAGTTGACCCAGGCCACCTTGGGATGCGCCTTCAGATATTGCGCCAGCTTAGAGGCGTTTTCGCAGTGACGCTCCATACGCAGGCCAAGCGTCTCAAGACCCTGCAAAATCTGGAAGGCATTCATCGGCGAAATGGCCGCACCTGTATTGCGCAGAGGGGCAACGCGGGCGCGACCGATATAGGCCGCCGCGCCAAGGGCTTCGGTATAGACCACGCCGTGATAAGAGGCATCCGGCTCATTCAGAATGGCAAAGCGGTCTTTGTTGGCCACCCAGTCAAACGTGCCGGAATCGACAATAATGCCGCCAATCGAGGTGCCGTGACCACCGATATATTTGGTCAGGGAATGGACGACAATGTCGGCACCGAAGTCGAACGGGCGGCACAGATAGGGCGTGGCGACCGTGTTATCGACAATGACGGGTACGCCATGACGATGAGCAATCTCGGCAATCTTCTGGATATCGACCACATTGCCCGCCGGGTTGCCAATGGATTCCAAGAAAACCGCGCGGGTGCGGGCATCAATCGCCTTTTCAAAGCCTTCGTAGTCGTCATGCGACACAAGACGAGCCTCAATCCCCTGACGCGGGAAGGCGTGCACAAACAGATTATAGGTGCCGCCATAGAGCTGCGAGACAGATACGATATTGTCGCCAACACCGGCAATGGTCTGGATGGCATAGGTGATGGCCGACATGCCGGATGCCACCGCCAGAGCGGCAATGCCACCCTCCATTTCGGCCACCCGCGCTTCAAGCACGGCCGTGGTCGGGTTCATGATGCGGGTATAGATGTTGCCGGCTACCTTCAGATCAAAAAGGTCGGCCCCGTGTTGTGTGTCATCGAACGTATAGGAGGTTGTCTGGTAGATGGGCACGGCCGCCGCCCGCGTAGTGGGATCGGACTTATAGGCATGGTGAAGCGCAATGGATTCGAGTTTCAAGGCGTAGCTCCCTTATAGTTTATTGACCGTTATGGCATGATCAGACATGTGCCGGATTTGCGCCCCGGATAGGCACGATTAAGGCATATTGGCAATTTTTAGTCTAGTTATGACCCGGCGCATAGGGAAAGCTTAGGGCCTCGTAATAATCAAGATCATGTGCGGGTGCCGCATAGCCCGCAGGCAGGGGCAGGCCGGATTTCGACTGGAAATAAGCAATCGAGGCATCGCGCCACCACTTGGCTTCACGCGCCTGAATGGCCAGGTTAGCCGATACGGCCGCAAAGCGCTCCGGATCGACATAGGCGCGCATTCCGGCCCATTTGGTTTGCATGGCGGCGGCCTGATTGGCCCCGTTCGTGTAGGTCATCACGAGCTCGTCCCACAGGGTATGGCCTGACTGCATTTTATAATCCCAGGGCAGATGATGGAACCACAAAAGATAGCGCTCATCCATTGTGTGCGTGTCTTGCCATTGGGCGGCGGCCTCAGGGCTATATTGCGCAAGGGCATGGTTGCCGGTCTTTGTGCGGTCAAAGCCAATGCCTTTGGCATCCGCCTTGGCGTAGTAGCAAGGGTTCCATTCGGGCCTTGCCAGATCACAAACCCACGGGCCGGGGCCATAATGGTGGCCGGTGGCCATCTGATGCGCCAGCCCCAGAGGCGTCATGTAATTGGCCGCCATTTCCCGCGACGCCATCATCATATCGACGACAGGCGTCACAAAGGCCGGATCATTATTAAAAGTCATCCTGACCCAATCGGTTGCAATATCGCGCGCTGAGGCATCGGGGTTCCACGCTAAACGCCCAAAGGCATACCAGTCGGACTGGCTGAAATCAGAGCCCGTCCAGTTGCGATCATTGCCCACATTGGACACGCCTGCCATGCCGGTCAGGCTGTGGTGATCCAGCGAGCCGTCAATAATCTTGGCCACGGTTGAGCCCTTACCCTCGGCAAAGGTATCGGCGCGCAAGGTTTCTTCGTAAAGTGGCCCCTGATAGACCAGATGCGTGCCCTGACCCAGATATTCCTTGGTGATCTGGAACTCGACCATCTCATTCGTCTTGGGCATGGCCCCAAAAAGCGGATGGAAGGGTTCACGCGGCTGGAAAT
>JBAWDM010000271.1:0-10938 GCA_049590735.1 Asticcacaulis sp.
CATCGGCATAGATTTCCAACTCAGGCTTAGCGCGGATATGCGCGCCGTCATTCAAAATCAGCGATTGGTGGTGCATGCGGGCATCTGTGCCGTCTGCGCCTCTTTCGACCAGAATACGACCCTGAAAAACGCCAGTGGCCGTATCTTTAACAAGGCCCTTGATCAGTTGCGCCGTAACGCCATTCACATCCGCATGGGTAACGCGGGTGGTCAGGTCAAAATGGCGCTTGCCCTTCAGTAAATAGGCACCGTTCATCTCAACCACAGCCCCATGCCCCGCATGATTGACATGGGTTTCAAAGCGTTGGAACTGCGCGCCGGTCGAAAAAACATATTGCTTGAAAACGCAGTCTTCGGACGTATCAACCGTTGACTGACGGATAGATACCGCCGTTTCCGGCTCATCCAGAATGACCACGCGGATAAGCTTGGCCCCCTTACCAAGTTTGAAGTCCAAACGGGTATGGGCGGCATAATCAAACGCACCGCTATAGTCTTCAAACAGCACCAATTCTTCGCCGTCGGCCAGTTCGATACGACCCTGCCCCTGAACGCCCAGACGCGAGTCTTCGTTGCCGAATTCACTATGGTCGATCATCAGGCGGCCATTGGCCTTGGCGACAGCCTCTTGCAGGCCGCTATAGTCGCCGTCACCTGCCATGAAATAGCGGAAACCGGCCATCAGGGCATCGTCGGTAATTTTGATACTGCCAAACGGCATTTGAGCTGGCACTTCACGCAAAGCCCGCGACAGGTCGGAATATTTCCACGCCTCATCGCGCCGCGTCGGATAGGACGACGGATCGAAAATATCTAATGCAGGCAAGGCTCTGGTGGCCATCAGACCGCCTCACCGAGATATTGGTCATAGCCATTGGCTTCGAGTTCCAGCGCCAGTTCGGGGCCGCCGGAACGCACAATCCTGCCCCCCACCAAAACATGCACACGATCAGGTTTGATATGATCCAGCAGGCGTTGATAATGGGTAATGACCAGCATGCCGCGATCGGGTGCGCGCAAGGCATTGACGCCCTCAGACACCACCTTCAACGCATCAATATCAAGGCCGGAATCGGTTTCATCGAGGATGAGGAATTTCGGTTCCAGAAGGGCCATTTGCAGCACCTCCATGCGCTTTTTCTCACCGCCGGAAAACCCGACATTGAGCGGGCGCTTCAACATATCCATGTCAATATTGAGCGTTTTCGCCAGTTCGCGGATGCGCTTTAAAAATTCCGGCGCGGCCATTTCTTCTTCTTCGCGCAATTTGCGTTGCGCGTTCAAAGCGGTGCGCAAAAAGGTCAGCGCCGGCACGCCCGGAATTTCCAGCGGATATTGGAATGACAGATAAAGACCGGCAGCGGCACGTTCATGCACGTCCTTGTCGAACAGGTCTTCGCCCCGGAAGGTCACCGATCCGCCTGTGATGTCATAATTGGCGCGACCCGCCAAGGCATAGCCAAGCGTCGATTTACCGGCACCATTGGGGCCCATAATGGCATGGACTTCGCCCGCAGGTACGTCCAGCGACAAGCCATTCAAGATGGTTTTGGTATCAACAGCGACAGAGAGATTTTTAATAGAGAGCATTGAAATTCCTAAAGGCATCCGCCAAAGACGCCAAAACGACAGCTAATCCAGAAGCCTGCAAAAAAATATGGAACAACTAAAACAAAGGGCGCAACAAACGCTAATGTGCCTTTCCAAATGTCATTCCAAAAACAAGCCACAATAAGCGCAATCCAAACGCCTAGAACGGCAATAAAACCAGCCATATATGGATAGCCATACATCCCAAAGGGAAAGACTGCGAAACCCAGCAACATAGCGGCTAATGCAAGCGCTAACGGATGCTGTTTTAATAAACTTATCGCCACTTCCTCCTCCCCATCACATGGGGAGGTGGCATCGAGCAGAGCGAAGATGACGGTGGGGTCACTCTATTACATGAAAGATATCCCTCCACCGCTTCGCGGTCCCCCTCCCCATAAATAGGGCGGAGAGAATTTTGATCCGTCATCATCCCACGCTCCCCTCTAAGGAAATCGCCACCAGTTTTTGCGCTTCAACGGCAAATTCCATCGGTAGTTTCTGCAACACATCGCGCACGAAACCATTGACCAAAAGCGCCACGGCCTCTTCCTGAGACAGGCCGCGCTGCATGGCGTAAAACAACTGATCCTCAGACAACCGCGTTGTCGTGGCTTCGTGCTCGAACTGCGCTTTTGACGTATCGGCCTCAATATAGGGCACAGTATTGGCCGCGCAGGTCTTGCCGATCAACAGGCTGTCGCACTGGGTAAAATTGCGTGCACCGGACGCCTTGGCATGAGCAGACACCAAACCGCGATAGGTGTTTGATGACCGCCCCGCCGACACACCCTTAGAGATGATGCGCGACTTAGTGTTCTTACCCAGGTGGATCATCTTGGTGCCGGTATCGGCCTGTTGCGCGCCATTGGTGACGGCAATCGAATAGAATTCACCCACGCTATCGTCGCCGCGCAAAATGCAGGACGGATATTTCCATGTGACGGCGGAACCGGTTTCGACCTGCGTCCACGACACCTTGGATCGTGCCCCGCGGCAATCGGCGCGTTTGGTGACAAAATTATAGATGCCGCCCTTACCTTCGGCGTCACCGGGATACCAGTTCTGCACGGTCGAATATTTGATTTCGGCATCCTCAAGCGCGATCAGTTCCACAACCGCCGCATGGAGTTGATTTTCATCACGTTGCGGCGCCGTGCAACCCTCCAGATAGGAGACATGCGAGCCCTTATCGGCAATGATCAGCGTGCGCTCAAACTGGCCGGTATTTTCGGCATTGATGCGGAAATAGGTCGACAGCTCCATCGGACAGCGCACGCCCGGCGGGATATAGACAAAGGAACCATCCGAGAAAACCGCCGCATTCAGAGCCGCGAAATAGTTATCCGATACCGGCACAACCGTGCTCAGATATTGCTGCACCAGTTCAGGATATTCGCGGATAGCCTCAGAGATGGCGCAAAAAATCACACCATGCTTTTTCAGCTCTTCTTTGAAGGTGGTGACGACCGAAACGGAGTCAAAAACCGCATCCACAGCATAACGTGGCGCCCCGACCACACCGGCCAAAACCTCCTGCTCACGTAGGGGAATACCCAGCTTTTCATAGGTGCGCAAAAGCTCCGGATCAATCTCATCCAGCGATTTTGGACCGTCCTTCTTTTTCGGCGCGGCGTAATAATAGAGGTTCTGATAATCGACCTTTTGGTAATTGACCAAAGCCCAATCGGGCTCTTCCATAGTCAGCCAGCGCTCATAGGCGGCCAGACGCAGATCCAGCATCCATTGCGGCTCATTCTTCTTGGCGGAAATGAAGCGCACAATATCGGCATTCAACCCCTTCGGGGCGAAATCCATTTCGATATCCGTGACAAAGCCATGCTCATAGGCCTCTAACTGAACGACCGTGTCGATGGTTTCCTTAACCGCAGCCATCAGGCTAATTCCTTAATCGTGTTGCGCTTGTGGCGCTGTAAGTAGGTGTCGTAACCCTGTGTCCAGACAGATAAAAAGGTCTGCCAGTCTTCGGGTTTATTCGTAGAGCCGCCGGATATGCGCAGGACATTCGAGGCCAAGTCAGCATGCCCCATAGCGGTGACCACGCGGCTGGCCTTGACCTTGCCCGACGAACAGGCCGAGCCGGAGCTGACGCAAATGCCGGCCATATCCATGTGGATCAATTGCAGTGATGACGGCCAATCCGGTTGCGCGATATAGAGAATGCCGGGCACGCGATCCACCTCTTCGCCCAGTATGCTGATCCCTGCTTCTTTTAAAGCCTGTTCAACAGACTTTTGCGCCGCTTTTAGAGACTCATCAGGGGGTGCGCAAGCCCGCATCGCCGCTGCAAAAGCGCAGATGCCGGCGATATTTTCCGTACCCGCCCGCATGCCCAGTTCCTGACCACTGCCCGTGATCAGGGCGCGCGGCGTGTGGTCACGGTTGTAGATAAAGGCGCCGACACCCTGCCCGCCACCGATCTTATGGGCACTGACGCTCATCGAATCCACCGACAGAGCCGCAAAATCAACCGTCATCTTACCTAACGCCTGGACAGCATCGACATGCAGCCAACCGCCCCGCGCATGGACTATATCCGACGCCTTCGCCACATTATTGATCACGCCGGTTTCATTATTGACCAGCATGATGCAGACAAATGGCCGACCTTCATGAGCAGCCAACAGAGCTTCTAACGCGGCCAAATCAACCTGACCGGAGGCTTTAAGTGGCGCGATCACAGGCGACAAGGCCGCATTATACAGACTGTCGTGCTCACCGGCCGACACGACGACATAGTCGTAGCCTTGCGCCTGATGCAGAGCCAGGGCATTGGCCTCCGTACCGCCGGACGTGAAGACAAGACCGCCAATACCGACCGCGTTAACACCCGACAATATATCGTTGCGCGCCTCTTCCAGCCGCAGTTTGGCCTTACGGCCCAGACTATGCACGGAGGAGGCATTGGCCGCCACCTCAGAGGCCAGCAGATAGGCCTCACGGGCTGCACCAGACATGGGTGAGGTCGCCGCATGATCAAGATAGACTATATCAGCCAACGGCTTCTGCTCCCATTACGATGGATGCGGAAGGTGTCACCTTTTTGCGCGTACGCTTTTTGATGACATCCTCAAGTGACACCTGCGACAGATAGTCATGGATGGCCACGCCCAGATCTTCCCACAGATTATGCGTCAGGCAGCGCTGACCGCCGGGCATGCAGCCGATTTCACGCACCGCCTGATCGGCCGACAGGCGCTTATTGGCCCCCAGCTTGTTGGAGGTCATTTCACAACGGGTCGCCTTGATCGGCTCGTCCACAGCCAGCACGATTTCCGACACATACAGCGCTGAAGAAGCCCGCGACAGGCGATAACCGCCACCTGGGCCACGCGCGCTTTTGACCAGACCCGCCTTGCGCAAACGGGCAAAGAGCTGTTCCAGATAGGACAGGGAAATCTGCTGCCGTTCGGAGATTTCTGACAGGGAGATGGGGCGACCCGACTCGGCATTCATGGCCAGATCGGTCATGGCCATGACCGCATAACGTCCTTTTGTCGATAAGCGCATATGGGTTCCTATGCAGAATTGTCGCAAAAACCTGCGCAAAGCGAAATCTTTGTGCTAATAGGCGCAATTGCTGCCATTGAAGGTCAAGGTCTGAATGTAATAATTCCGACTAACGCAGTCAAGTATTATGCCGCAGCGAACCCTGATTTTATGATTTATAAGGTGATTGAATGCCCGAAGTCATTCTGGCCGGAGCCGCAGGCCGCATCGAAGCCCGTTACAGCGCCGGTAAAACAGATAATGCGCCAATAGCCTTGATTCTGCATCCGCACCCCAAGGCCGGCGGACATATGAACAATCCGGTCACCGTGCAATTATTCCATCTGTTCATGACACGCGGCTTTTCGGTTCTGCGTTTTAATTTCCGCGGCGTGCAAAAGAGCCAGGGCGAATTTGACTCAGGGATCGGCGAACTGGCGGATGCAGCGACCGCGCTTGACTGGCTGCAGGCCAAGAACCCGACCGCTTCGCAATTCTGGGTAGCCGGTTATGATTTCGGCGCCTATATCGGCATGCAATTGCTGATGCGACGTCCTGAGACGGATGGTTTTATTTCGGTATCACCGCCGACCAATGCCTATGATTTCAGCTTTCTGGCCCCTTGCCCGGCATCCGGCATGTTCCTGCACGGCGGCAACGACAATATTGTGCCGACCGCCGAAGTCGACCGTGTTGTCGCTAAGCTGCGCACGCAAAAAGGCATTGTTATTGATCATGAGGTTGTGCCCGAAGCCAATCACTTCTGGAATGATCAACTGAAAGAAGTCGAAACCCGAGTGGGCGACTATCTGGATATGCGACTGGCCGATAAGGGCTAAGACGTGGGGCGCAAGCGTGTTAACTGGCCCCGCTTATTCAGGCGCATCTTAGCGCTTCGGATAACTGATCACGCCGCCACATAAGGGCGTGCTGACGCCGGTAGTACCGGGATACGATATCGGCAGGCCTTTGAGGGTGCGCACCGCCATATAGGCGAAGGCTTCGGCTTCAATCGCACCGCCCCGCCAGCCTAAGTCTTCGGCCAGTACGACTTTCGCCGGTGCCAAGGCCGTTTTTAGCTGATTGACCAGATGTGTATTGTGCCGTCCGCCGCCTGACAGAATAACGGTTTTCGGCATGAGGCCGCTTTGTTGTATACCCGCCATAAGGCTTGCCACCGTAAAGGCGCTTAAGGTCGCCATGCCGTCTTCAAAACTTAAGCCTTCAATAGCTTGCAAATTGAAATCATAGCGATCCAGCGACTTAGGCGCAGGCGTCTTGAAATAATCATGCGCCATATAGGCGGCAACAATGCCCGTATCGACACGGCCAGAGGCCGCAAAACGGCCCTCAGGGTCAAAATCGCCGCGACCGTGACGGCACATCCATTGATCCATCAAACCATTGGCAGGCCCCGTATCCAGCGCCGTCAGCACGCCGTCATCCATATAGGTAATATTGGCCACGCCGCCCAGATTGACCACGACCAGAGGCCAGTCCAGCCCCGCCATTTCGGTCAAAGCCCTGTGATAAACAGGGGCCAGAGGCGCACCTTCGCCACCTGCGGCCACATCGGCGCTTCTAAAATCGGACACAACCGTGACTCCCGTAGCATCAGCAAAGGCCTGACCGTCAAAAAGCTGTAGGGTGCGCCCCAATGCGCCTGCCTTTGGTCGTTCATGCAAAACCGTCTGACCATGCACGCCCAGCAGATTAAAATCGCTGAATTTCAATTGGTTGCGCGTCAAAAAATCCTTTGCAGATTGCAAGTGATAATCCACAAGCACCGCTCTGGCCGCCTTAAATATATCCGGTTCCGGCGTCCCGCGCGGCCAGCTTAGCGCCGCCTTGATCATGGCTTCCAGCAAAGTGCGCGTTTCAACCGGCATGGGCATTTCACACCAGGGCCCAAAGCTCAGTTGCGTTTCGCCATCGGTTTCCAGTACAGCCATATCAACGCCATCAAGCGAGGTGCCGGTCATAAAACCCAAAACTTTCATCATCCGCCCTCACTTAGTCTTGACGCACAGGCCTTTATCAGGCCAGACACATCTTTATTCAGGCCATCTGTCCGGCCACATGCCCTAAGCCCATACTGACGTAAAAACATGACCGATCAAAGCTTCAAATCCGATTTTATGCGCATCCTTCAGGAGCGCGGTTTTATCCACCAATGCACCGATGCCGAAGCGCTCGACACATTGGCAGCTTCGGGCATGATCAGCGGCTATATCGGCTTTGATGCGACGGCCTCTTCGCTGCATGCCGGGGGACTTGTGCAGATTATGTTGCTGTACTGGCTGCAACAAACCGGACACCGGCCGATAGTGCTTATGGGAGGCGGCACGACCAAGGTAGGCGATCCGACCTTCAAGGACACGCAACGCCCCTTGCTCAGCGACGAACAGATCCAGAGGCATATGGACGGCATCAAACAGGTCTTCACCAAATTCCTGAAATTTGGCGACAGTGGCAATGATGCCCTTATGGTCAACAATAATGACTGGCTGTCGGAGTTTGGCTATATCGAATTCCTGCGCACCTTTGGCACCCACTTCACCATCAACCGTATGCTGACCTTTGATTCCGTCAAGCTACGGCTTGAGCGTGAACAGCCGATGACCTTTCTTGAGTTCAACTACATGCTGATGCAGGCGGTCGATTTCCGTGAGCTAAATCTGCGCCAGAATTGCGTGCTGCAAATGGGCGGCTCAGACCAGTGGGGCAATATCATCAATGGCGTTGAACTAACGCGCCGGATGAATGTCCAAGCTGCTTTCGGGCTGACGACACCGCTTTTGACCACGGCGTCCGGCGGCAAGATGGGCAAGACGGTCGGCGGCGCCATCTGGCTCAATGCCGACATGCTTAGTGCCTATGATTACTGGCAATACTGGCGCAATACCGAAGACGCCGATGTCGGCCGTTTCCTGCGCCTGTTCACCACGCTTCCGCTCGATGAAGTGCGCCGCCTTGAAGCCCTGCAAGGGGCCGAGATCAACGAAGCCAAGAAGATACTGGCGGATGAAACCACCCGTATGGTGCATGGCGAAGACGCCGCCCGACTGGCGCGTGACACGGCGCAAAAAGCCTTTGAGCAAGGTGTTATGTCCGCGGATTTGCCCACAGTGGAAATCGAATCCGGCATGCTCAGTGATGGCATTATGCTGGCGGCATTGGCGACCCATATTGGCCTGACAGCCTCTAACGGCGAGGCGCGTCGCCTGGCTCAGGGCGGTGGTTTGCGCATCAATGATGTGGCCATTAGCGATGGCAACCAGCTAATCACCAGAACTGATCTCAATGCCGATGGCGTCATCAAGATATCGCAGGGCAAGAAGAAGATTTTCCTGATTAAGCCCGTCTAAACACGGCTTATTTCTTCAGGCTTTTATCATTATCGTCGCGCAGGCTATCCAGCCTGTCCTCAAGCCCTGGCAAATCCAGCGCCGGCATGGCGTCGACACGGCTGGAATCGGCCCAGGCCTTGATAAAGCCCGGCAACACCACGGATAACGGATTGACCGTGACCTGCGGCTCTTTCAAAGTTCCGCGCAAATCATATTTAAGCCCGACCAGACCCAGACCATTTGATTTCAGGTCGCCAAATATGGAATTGATCCGGTACGCCGGGATCAGGCTGCCGTTCATATCCAGCTTTTTGCTATTCAGATCACTGGTGCCCCACACATTGATCCCCATGGCCCCGCCACGCGCCCAGCCATCCTTAATGAAAAGGAGATTATCATGATAGCGAACCGGAAATTCAAAGTCGTTAAATAGAATACCATCCCCGATAAGGGTGTCATTCAGACCCTGTAGGGACGCCACTGTCAGCAACTGCGCCAGAATCGGAATTTGTTTGACGCGAATATTATTGCCACGCAAGGCCGCGTCTATCTGACCATTGGCATAGACACCATCCAATACGGCACGTCCGCTTTTGACATTATGATTGGCGGTGGCCGTGTCGATAATATCGCCCAGATTGCCGGTCTTCATCGTAAACAGGCTATACTCATCCTCATCACGCATGGTCAGAGACAGGTCACCGCCGCCCAGGCTTACCACATGACCGGTGCCACTTAAGCCATTATGGCCATTCCAGTTCAGATCAAGCTTAAGCGCGTTAAAAGCGCCGTCATTGGCCATTTGCAAGTGATCCAGATCTACAACCAGATGCGTCATGAATTGGCCGGGCACATCATCTGTAATGGGCTCAACAACCTTGGTCAGAGTTTTGACTGTGTTGTCTTTGGCAGCGTCCAGCCAGGGCCGCAAATCCAGAGTGCGACCGCTCAGGGAAATCACCCGGGTGTTACGTGTGGCATCCGAAGATTCCGGAACGATGTAATATTTCAGAGCCAGATCGGCAAAGTCTTTGAGATACAGTCTGGAAAAATCAGCAAATTCCAGTTCGCCCAAAGATGAAAAAGCTGCCCGCCCCTCAATGCCGACACGCGCCCCTTGCGCATAGATGCGTGACAGATTGACACCGGCATCTTCGGAGGAGCCATTCGGTTTCTGGCTGTCAAAACTGATGGCGACTAAGGCCTGCTCATCGACGGGTTTTATCCAGTTGGTCGATTTTATCCCCAGTTCCGCCCGCGAGGCATCCAGATTTAGCACGGCCATAGGCTGACCCGGCATGTCATACAGGCTGAACACCAAACCGACATCGCCCTGAATACGCACAGGCGCCTGACTGTAACCCAGTGTTGCCAGAGCGGCATCATTCAGGGTGGTGCGCACCTGCAACTGATACGGATTGGCGGTATTGGGTAATTGTATCGGCGGCGGCCCGCCCCTTGATTTCAGGGGCATGTCAAATTCAACATTCTGGCCCGGCCATTGCACATGCCCTTTGAGGAACTTGCCGGTTTGTTGCCACAGCGCCGTCACATCCACAGGCGCGGGCGGTGTAAAAAAGGCTTTGGGCAGGCCCAGCATATACCAGTCTTCGGGTGTGACCTTCATGTCGAGGCGGCGTAACAGCTCATCACTGCCCGGCACATCTGTCCAGCCCAAAACCGCATTCATCTGATCCAGATTGATCAGCGCTTCCTTCGATTGCCCATCCAGAGATATATTAACCGTCAGGTGGCGAGGCACATTAAACATAGGTAACCCGCCATAACCCAGCTCATCGGCTTCATCGGGTGTAATGATGGATTTATACACCAGACGGGGACGCGTGCCCTGAACAAAGGCAATTTCCCCCGACAGGCTTTCCGCCTCCAGTTCACCGCTCCATATATCGCCAGACCTCAGCAAAGAAATACGCGTTGGTATCTCACGTTTCAGGCGCTCAAAAATGGGCAGTCCCTGATCTTCCATACCCTCAGACCGCGTAACACCTTCAATAATCAGGTCAGTCGGCCGCTCTTCATCGCCTTCGGGATTTCCCTTCCATTTGACATCGCCATTGAAGATATCCGATGTGACCGTGCCTTGCCCCTGACGATCTGAGGTCGTGAAATGTCCGCTTATGGCAACCGGCACTTTCGGTGAGCCGCCAAATTGCGCCGCGTTGAAATGACCGTCAAAATCTATCAGTTGGGTTTTAGGTTCAAGCTGGGTACGATAGCTGATATTGCCCTGATAGGGGCCCAATTGTGCAGGGCCGGATATATCCAGCGTGTCGGCCAGCAAATCCCCCGTCACCCTAAGACTGGCGTCCGTTAAATCCCAACCCAGCGCTGCCTGCTTAAAATTACCATGACGAACATCCGCTGCAAAAGTCAGGCCGAAATTGGCGTTGCTTATGTCATGAAAGGTCGGAAAAGCAATATCTACCCGCGCTTGCGCCGTGCCATTCAAACGCGCACCGGTCAGGCC
>JBAWDM010000272.1:0-2914 GCA_049590735.1 Asticcacaulis sp.
TTCTATATCTGTGTTGCGGAC
Organism: Asticcacaulis sp.; assembly: GCA_049590735.1. Taxonomy (GTDB): domain Bacteria; phylum Pseudomonadota; class Alphaproteobacteria; order Caulobacterales; family Caulobacteraceae; genus Asticcacaulis. Next base: position 22 of record JBAWDM010000272.1, read on the forward strand.
TTATTTAACGGCCGAAGGCTCAGCCGTCGGGTCGACCGCCACGACATCACCGGCCGCGACCGAGAGCGGTTCGGCATTGGAATCCGCCTTGAAGGCGGCCGCAAACTTAGTGCCGAACTTCGTATTCGAGTCTGCCGGCGGTGGCGGGGTGACGACAACGGTCTGGGAACCACCGCTGCCGCCGCCACAGGCAGACAGGCCAAGGGCCAGTCCACCCATGAGGGAAATGAGGATCAGTTTTTTCATATCAAATATCCTTTTCAACTGACCTATTGTGCTGACTTGGGCGCGCCGGGAATGGGTGCGTTCAGATAGGGGAAGGTGCCCTGAACATCCATGGCCGAAACTGGCGCACCATCCGTAAAGGGCACATTACCTGTCGAGGCCTGAGCCGGTGTGCAATAGCCCAGATCGGTCGGCTTGCCATTGATCGGCACAGGGTAACACAGGGCGCCCATAGCCACACGCAGGGTGATATCGACCACATCATCGCCCGGACGGCGGCCATTAGGGTAACCGGCCAGATCGTCACCGGCGACACCGAGGTTCTTTTGGGCGGCGCGCGGCGTCACGGCCACAGCCGTATTCAGACGCAGCATTTCCGAGGGTGTAACCGTCTTAAGCTGGTTCAGGGTCGCCACACCGGTCAGGAAGGCTGCCACCAGATCATTACGCGGGAAGTTGGTGGGGGCCAGATCCTGAATATTGGCCTTAAGGGTTGTGTTGACCGCATCCTTGAACAGAAGGTTCAGAACGGCGGGGAAGGTCGGATTGGTGACATAGGCGCCAAAAGCCGCATCGCCGGAAGGCTCGGAGGCATTGAACTTGTCCTTGTCCGGCAGACCGATAACCAGCTCATTGACCAGAGGCATACCCAGACGCGACACCTGCGTATAGGCACCGCCTGAGACGGTCGGTGTTGTATAGGTCGGGCTGGGGTTGACCAGACGCGCCTGCGGCAGGCTGGCGGTTGTCCAGGCACCGATGACGCCGTTACCGGAACCGGTCAGACAGGCAATCGGCACTTCCATTGCAATGGTCGTGACATTTTGCTTGCCGCGCACTTCGTCATTGGCCGTGCTTTGGGTAATGCCGCCGGGGAAGCCACCGCCGTCACCGGCACCGGGGGCGCTATCACCTTCTACCGGCACGAAATTGACCAGATCGAAAGCCGCTCCCAGATTCACCGAGAACGCATCAACGCGCTGGCCGACAAAGACGCGACCGGGTGTGGAACAACCCGGCAGGGTGACATTATAGATGAATTTATTGGCATAGGCGGGATAGTTAGGAATAGTCTTATTACCGGCATTGTCGAACGGCTTGGTAAAGTTAGTGCCGCCACCGGCTGCATCCGTCACCGCTGCGCGTGTGCCGGAACGGCGATCACCGGTAATTTGGGTGATGGTATAGGATTCCGTCTCCGCCAGAGGATCGGTCGAAGCCCCGCTAAGCTGACCGGCTGTGCGCAGAGCGATCGAGCTTGTCGTGCCGCCAACATTAAGCTGAATACCCTTGCCGCCATTTGCCAGCGCATTGTTGAATTTGAACTGATAGGTCAGATGCTTCTTGGCATCCCCGACATTATCAATGTTAATTTCGTAAACCGCATCCGGATCCATGGTGAAATAGTTCGGGCCATAGCCGGGGCCCTGAAGGCCCTGATAATTGGCCAGGAAGGTAACATAGCCTTCGCGGCCAGGCTCATAGCTGCGGAACATATAGAAGTCCGTGCCGTCTACCTTGGGTGATTTGGTAATGCCCGGCGCTTCACGGTGGCTGGAAGCCTGTGTGGTGCTGACGCCCGTCATCAGGCTCAGCATGCTTACGGATGTTAAGATGGCAATGCCACCACGCTTTAAATGTTTCACGAAAACCCTCCTGATCGCCCTACGATCACTTGCTAATTTTAAACTCTGTACGGCCCTTAAAAACCTTACGGGGCAGACGGAAAATTCGATGCAGACGACGAGATAAAAAAATCACCGGCCAAAAGCGTTTTTTGCAGATTTTCATTTCCGGCCAGCACATCGCCCCAGCGCCACAGGCCGGAGCCCACCGCCACAACAACAGTGGCCTGCGTATCCGGCACCATGAAAAGCACAGGCCCGCGATTGATCTGGCTCAGGCAATCGTCACGCGCGTCGGCAATGGCCTTGATCAGCAAGGCCCGCAGGAGGCCCCTGCCCCCTGTGCGGGACTCAGGTGACCAGCCGCCGTCCCACAGCATGACCGCATTGGCCACAGACCGCTCTGAGGCCGGCAAATCCGTCAGGGCCTGCTTGATTTCAGGACTTTGGGCAAAGATTTGCGCCAGGGATTGCGTCAGGTGACACGGGGCATCCGGCGTGCCTTGTGAAGCCGCAGCATCTGGTGCAAAGGCCGCTAAGGTGGCCATATCTGCTTCTGAAAGTGCGACTTCTGAACTGCTGGGCTCTGAATTATCAGGCTCTGTGATGTCTGGCGACAAGGCATCCGCAGTAACAGTGGCAGGTTTCAGGCCTGTCTCATCTACCGCCTGTGTTATCTCCTGTTTCGGGGCAGATTCAGAGGGCGCATCGGAGACGGGCTGTTTGGCAGGCGTAGCCTGTGCCACTTCCGGCTCAGGCTTTGTCGTGACCGGATGTGCTGGCTGAGATACGGGCTCAAGCGCACGCGCATCCACGAGACTAAGTGTCACCACCTGACCCTTGGCCCCCAGATCACGGGCAAAAGCAGGCGGTCCTTGCCAGCATAACAAAATCCCCAGCAGGATATGCCCCGCCAGAACAGAGGTGACGATAACGGCACGCTCAAAAAGCTTCGGGCGGGCCCGTGACTGAAAGGCATAAGGCCTCATAACGGCGCACCTTCGCGCGAACAGAATTGTATGCACCTGTCGTTTACGTTGAGC
>JBAWDM010000273.1:0-4643 GCA_049590735.1 Asticcacaulis sp.
GCCTTACACAGATAAGACCTTATGAAATGTTTAAGCGGCAAATACTTACTCAGGAAGTGAAAGAACAGCGCGAATGGCCAGTTCATAGCCAATTGCACCCAATCCTGCAATAACCCCTTTGGCCACAAGCGACACATATGAGTGATGCCGAAAGGGCTCACGGGCATGGGGATTGGATAAATGGCATTCAATAACCGGAATGCTCAGAGCCTTAAGGGCATCATAAAGCGCCACGGAGGTATGGGTGAAGGCGGCCGGATTGATAATCAGGGCGTGAGCGTCCGTTCGTGCCGCTTGAATCCAGTCCACCAGCTCACCTTCGTGATTGGTCTGACGAAAGACAAGGCCGTGACCTGTACCCTCCAGCAAGGCCGCGCAGCGTGATTCGATGTCGGCCAGTGTGTCATGACCATAAATTTCAGGCTCACGCACCCCAAGGAGGTTGAGATTTGGGCCATTGAGGACATATATGGGCTTGGACATGAAACCTGCTGCAATCCGCGAAGGGGTCTTGTAACGTGTCACGGATGGGCTCACAAGCCGACCTGTGCATTCTCAAGGCGTGTTTAGACGAAAAATGGCGTTAAAATGGTAAAAATTCGGTTGAATGGCGAAGACACGGAGGTTGCGGCCTCCAATCTGACGGCGCTGATCGACGAGATCGGACTGGATGGTCGTAAGGTGGCCGTTGAAAAGAATCTCGAAATTGTGCCCCGTTCAGCCTATCTGGCGACCCCGTTGCAGGATGGCGACCGGCTGGAAATTGTACATTTTGTTGGCGGCGGCTAAGGGCTGTCCTGATTTTACGATTACACACTTATTGGAAAGCGTTTTATGGACGATCAATCTTTAGTACCCGAAACCTGGACCGTCGCAGGCCGCACCTTTACTTCCCGCCTGATCGTCGGCACAGGCAAGTATAAGGACTATGCGCAAAATGCGGCGGCAGCGCGTGCCTCCGGTGCTGAGATTGTCACCGTGGCCGTGCGCCGTGTCAATCTGACCGATCCAAACCAGCCTATGCTGATGGACTATGTCAAACAGGAAGAGTTCACCTATCTGCCCAACACAGCCGGCTGTTTTAACGGCGAAGATGCGGTGCGCACCCTGCGTCTGGCGCGTGAGGCCGGTGGCTGGAATCTGGTCAAGCTGGAGGTTCTGTCCGACCCTAAGACGCTCTATCCCGATATGGAAGAAACCCTAAGGTCGCTTAAACTGCTGGTTAAGGACGGCTTTGATGTTATGGTCTATTGCTCGGACGATCCGGTCTATGCCCGTAAGCTGGAAGAGGCGGGGGCCGTGGCCATCATGCCCCTGGCAGCGCCCATCGGCTCAGGTCTGGGCGTGCAAAATCCGGTGACCTTGCGCATTATCATCGAAAACGCCGGTGTGCCGGTTCTGGTGGATGCCGGTGTCGGCACGGCCTCAGACGCTGCCGTGGCAATGGAGCTGGGTTGCGATGCCGTGCTGATGAACACAGCCATAGCCGAGGCCAAAGACCCTGTGCGTATGGCGCGCGCCATGAAACATGCAGTCATGGCCGGTCGCGATGCCTATCTGGCCGGACGGATGCCACGCAAACTTTATGCGGATCCGTCCTCGCCATTGGCTGGTTTGATTTAAGACGGTTTAGCCGAGCGCTGCGCCACAACCGCGGCCTTAAGCTCATCCATTTTCGCGCCATCGATCACCTTATCGCCGATAATAAAGGTCGGTGTGCCGGTGACGCCGATATCGCTGCCGAGTTGCAGAACCTTGTCGATCTGTGCCTGCACCTCATCAGAGGCCGCATGCGCTTTGACAGTCTCCGGATCAAGCCCCGTTTTGGTCAGCAGATCGGTCATTTCGGCTTCGCTGCTGATGGTTTCCGTCATCAGCGCATAATGCAGATCGGCATAATGGCCGGTTTGGGCGGCCCCCAGCGCGAAGGCGGCCAAAGGGCGGGAATTTTGATTGATGACCGGATATTCCTTAACGATCACCGCCACATCCGGATTTTTGGCCAGAAAGGCTTTGAGGACGGGTGTAGAGGCCCGGCAATAGCCGCAATTATAATCCAGAAATTCGACAATCTTTATGGGCGCTTTGGGGTCACCCAATATCGGATCAGCCTTATCGTTAAACAGCGAATCATGATGGCTTTTGACTCCCGCCTGAAGCGCTTTGGTGGCAGCTAACTGTTTCTGATCAGACAGTTTGAGGCTGGCGCTTTCCAATATGTCGGGGCGGTTCATCAGGCCTTTCTCAGCCACAAAAGACTGTACCTGCGGCACCACATAGGGGGCACCGGCCAGAACCACGGCAAACACAGCCAGAGCGGTCGTGATATTGGCTTGCGACAGCACGTTCTTCCACGGGGCAGCAGGCTTGGGCTTAGGTGTATGCGGGTCAGTCACAAATTCAGCTTTCTGTATGGCTAATTATGGCGGCGTTGCGTAACCTGATCGACCGGATCAACGCCCAGTTCGGATGAGGTCGTCAGAACAATATCACGGACACGGCGATATTCAGGTGTACCGGGTTCAAAATATTGTTGCGATCTGACCGCAGAGATGCGGGCGGCTTCGAAATCACCCTGATTAAACTGGGCCTCGGCGGTCGATAACCGCGCCAGGCCGGGTTGGTTCAAACCGTCATAGGCCTGCGCCAACTGTTGCCAGGTAAAGCTGTTATCGTCTTCATATTTAAGCGATTCCTTTAAGTGTGTAATCGCTTCTTTGAGGTCATCATCATCACCCAGCGCAATCAGGGTCTGGCCCAGATTGAGTTGCAGCAAGGGCGCATTCGGCATCAGCGAGACGGATTTTTCATGCGCCGGCTTGGCCAGTGCCGCACGGCCGGTTTCAAAATAAATCTGGCCTTTTAGTTCCCACAGATAGGGATTATCCGACTGCTCAGTCAGCAAGCCGTCCAGAAGCGTCAGGGCCTTGTCCCAACTGCCCATCTTATAGGTGGCGATGACGCGGGCATAGCGCGCCGGATAGGAGGTGTCGCTTTCGGGGTATATCTGGAATGTTTTCAACGGACTATCCAGAAAACCGGACAGTTTGGCCTTAACGATATTGAACTGTGCAATGGTTTCCGGCGTATCGGGCGTATTGTAATGCGGCTGGTGGGCGGCAACCCCTTGCAGGTCCTGAATGCGTTCGCGTGATAAGGGGTGGGTGCGGAAAAAGACATAACGGTCGGCATTGCTGAAGGTTTCTACATTGCGGAACTTATAGAAGAAATCGACCAGCCCCTTTGAGGACATGCCGGCTTTTTCCAGCGACCTGACGGCGGAGGCATCGGCGGCGGATTCTTCGGTCTGAATATAGCGCAAAGCCCCCATTGTACCAAACTGGCCGGAACTGAGCATCAGATTAGCCCCGGCATCCGGCGCACCGGCCAGAGCGGCAATAATCCCTAACCCCAGCGAAATGGCCATGGGCGCGCGCGCCGCCCGTTCAATCTCATCTGTACGCATCATATGGCCGCCGCTTAAGTGACCGGCTTCGTGGGCGATAACGCCGAAAAGCTGATTGGGCGTGTCGGCTTCGGTAATCAGGCCCGTATTCAGGCCAATGCGCAAACCAAAGGTGGCAAAGGCATTCAGATCATTGCTTGCGATCAACAAGTAATGCACGCGACTGGAGTCAAGACCGGCAGCATCCAGAACAGGACGGGTCTTGTCTTTTAAAAAAGCTTCAATTTCCGTATCGCGAATAACGCTCTGCGCGCCCTCCTGAGCATAGGCTGTCTGGGGGGCTGAGAGGGGCAGGGCGATCAGGTTCAGGCTTATGACCAGATACAGAGCGGCTTTGCCTCCGCGCATCAGCCTCACTGCACCTGTCAGCAGCGCGCCTCTGATCTGCGTTAAACTGGCCTGCATAACAACTCCCATCACCATGCCCCTAAGCTTACATCTAGGGGCTAAGCATGACAAATCTAAGGCGGGCAAATCCATAGGGTTATGGCCGCCTTAGATAGTGTCAGTCTTTGGGTCTTAGCGACGCCACCAGCCACGTTTGGGCTTTTCAGGCGGCGCACTGATTTCATTCGGATCAGCTACAGGCTGCGCCTGTTCCACTGTGGCAACCGTCTGAGCCAAGGCTTTTTCAGGTTCCGCAGTCGTAACAGGTGCGGTGACCTCTGCCGCTTTTTTCGACCTTGATCGTCTGGCCGGTCTGGCGGGCTCTGCGGTAACGGCTGTCTCAGCCAGGGTTTCAGGTACCGCCGTTTCAGCGACAGGCTCGGCTATGGCTTCAGCCGGTTTTTTGCGTGACCGGGTTTTACGCACAGGCTTGGAAATCTCTGCCGTTGGCGTCTCTTCGGGAGGGCGCGTGGCCGCAAAGGCCGCCACAGGATCGGTGTTTACATCCTCACTCAAAGGCATGGGCGCGGTGTTATTCTCAGCTGCCGCTTCATTGACGACCACTTCGGCACCGGCCTGTTTACGGCTGCGTCTGGGGGGACGCTGACGGCGCGTTGAAGGCTGGTCGCGCAGGGCATCGGGCACCAGAGATGTGGGTTGCGTGCTTTGTGCGCCCAAAGCGGATTGCGCCAATGCGGAATCGTCATCTTTCGGTTGTTCGTCACGGGGACGTGAACGTCCCTCAGCCCGGTTATCATTACGGTTATCCGGGGCGTGTTCGGCCCGTTTT
>JBAWDM010000274.1:0-10075 GCA_049590735.1 Asticcacaulis sp.
GCCCAGGGCATCCAGCCACAACATAACGCGAAACCGCCAGCCCTTTTTGGCGAGAAACCATACTGCCACCGCGGCCGCCAGAGATGCCATAATATAACCGGGCCTCTGCACCCAAAATACCGGTGCGCCAATCAATAAATCGCGCAAGGTGCCGCCACCGACACCGGTTATGGCGGCAAAAAAGCCAAAGGTCACTATGTCCTGTTTTTGACGCGCGGCCGCTAAGGCACCCGATGCCGCAAAGACGGCCACGGCGATATAGTCCAGCCAGTAAAATACGGTTTGAAGGGCGGTCATGCGCCCTTCGTATCATGAGCGGATCACAAGGGCAAAAGACAGTTTGTTGAAACCTGCCCTTGCCTGCCGGTCATCAGACGCTACATAAGACAGATGATCCCATCCAAACCCGTTCTGGCCCTGCACGCAGCCTATCGCGATGATATCGGCGATCTGGTGACGCGCCGCCCCCTGCCCGGCCCGCAGCTTGACCATGTGGGCGCGTTTTTGTTCCTCAATCACCACGGGCCGCAAACCTTTGGGCCGAATAACCGAGGCCTGCCCTTCGGTCCGCACCCGCATCGCGGCTTTGAAACCGTGACCTTCATTCTTGAGGGCGAACTGGCGCATCGCGATTCAGCGGGCCACGAAAGCATTATCACAAAGGGCGGTGTGCAATGGATGACGGCCGGATCGGGCCTTGTCCACGAAGAAGTGTCGCCCGAACGCTTCAAACAGGCGGGCGGGCGGCTGGAAATCCTGCAACTGTGGGTCAATCTGCCGGCGCGGCTGAAAATGACCGCGCCGCGCTATACCGGCGTGCAGGCCGACGCCATTCCGGTTATCGAGCATGACAAATGCGCGCTGCATCTGGTCTCAGGCGACTGGCAGGGGCAAAAAGGGCCGATTTCATCCCTGACCTGCATCTTCATGAGCTGGCTGGTGCTCAAACCGGGCGGGCGCATCCGTTTTGAAGGGCTTAAGGATCGCGATGTGTTTTGCTATGTCGTGCGCGGCGACGTGGCGGTTAATGGTGTCGATGTCGTGCGCGAACGGCTGGTTGAGTTTGCGGAGGGCGATGTGGTCGATATCGAAGCCATAGCCGATGCTGTCGTGCTATTTGGCCATGCCGAACCCATCCATGAGCCCATTGTGGCCCACGGCCCCTTCGTGATGAACACAAACGCCGAAATCCATCAGGCCTATGCCGATTATCAGGCGGGTAAGTTTGGATCGCCGGAATAGTTTAAGCCTTTACGATTGCGCGTAAAAATGGCAAACATGCGCACATGGCTTACCGTATTTCGAAGATCTCTGTTGGACTGATGGTTGCATTTTTTGCAACAACGACTTTCGCACAAGAACAGATGTCAAAAATGCCTCGCGAGGTCAATATAACAACGGACTCCGCTTATGGCTGGTTGCCTTCGGAAGCCCAAGACTCACAAGTCCTTGCAGCTGTCAAACTTTACTATGCCACTATTGATGGCGGTAATTATCGGGGTGCCTATACTATGATGGCGCCCACAAACCAGCAATTGATTCCGTATGAGGACTATGCGGCCAATGCTATGGATTTTCATGCCCAATCAGGCAGCGTGATCGAACGGCGCGTACTTAAAGTCACTTGGACAAAAGACCCAGCCAATGCGCCTTTCCCGGGAATTTATGCCGCAATTGATATAGCGGCACGTTTTGATAATATTGATCGTTATTGCGGCTATATCGTTCTCTATCAGAAAAATGACGCTGACGATTTCAAGGTAATGCGTGAGGAAAGCAATCTCATCGATAATGTGACAGCTAAAAACATCGAGCAGACGAAATCGCGGGCGTTTCTTAACCAGACATGGGCGGAACTTTCGGCCAACTGCCCGAACTACCCTGTAAATTAACCAATCATATCCGCCGACAGTGGCTCGCCGCGTTTCAGATCGCGGCTGGCGGTCTTGCCCAGTACATTCCACAAACGCGCCGGTGCCAAGCCAAGACCGGGGCGGATGGAGCGGATATTGGCCTTTGTCAAAGCCTCACCCTGTTTGACATCCTGCATGACATAAAGCGACCGGCGGAAGGTTTTTGACGCCTGTTCCGTACCCAGCGTATCATAGTGCACACGCCCCAGTGCCTGCCAGGCCGCCTTACAATCACGCACCAGAGCAGCAAATTCATCGGGCTCCAACGAAAAGCCTGCATCCGGCCCGCCATCAGAGCGCGCTAAGGTAAAATGCTTTTCGATCACGCAACCGCCCAGGGCAATCGCCGCCACGGACGCGGCCGAGCCAAATGTATGATCCGACAAACCGGACGGCACGCCAAATCGGCGGCCCAGATCCGGCACGGTGCGCACATTGGCGTCTTTTATCTCGGACGGATAGCTGGAGACGCAATGCAGCAGCACAATCTCGCCGGAACCGAACTTGCGCGCTGTCTGCACAGCCGCGTCAATCTCTTCGGCATTGGCCATGCCGGTCGACATGATCATGGGTTTACCCTGCTGCGCCACATAGGCGACCAAGGGCAAATCCACCAGTTCAAACGAAGCAATCTTATAGGCCGGCGCCTCCAGCGAGGCCAGAAGATCAACAGCGCTCTCATCAAAAGGCGACGAAAAACAGGTGACGCCGTGCTTTTTGGCGCGCTCAAACAGGGCCGGATGCCAGTCAAACGGCGTGTGCGCTTCCTGATACAGCTCATAGAGCGAACGCCCGTCCCACAGGCCGCCCTGTAGCTGAAACTCAGGCCGGTCGCTGTCCATCGTGATCGTATCAGCCGTATAGGTTTGCAATTTGATGGCGTCGCAACCCGTCTGCGCCGCCGCATCAATCAGGCTTAGGGCGCGATCCAGTGAGCCATTATGATTGCCGGAAATCTCGCAGATAATATAGGGCTCATGGGCGGCGCCTATCTTGCGTCCGGCAATGCTGATCTCTAACTCGCTCATGACAACACCTCAGCCAAAGCCTGCACCACACGCGCCGGATCGCTGTCATCCATATCCGGATAAAGCGGCAGGGACAGGGTGGTTTGATAGAATTGATCCGCATACGGAAGATCACGCTGTGCTAAGGCCCGCGTCTGCCAGTAGGGCTGGCGGTGCACGGGGATATAATGCACCTGAGAGCCGATGCCGCGCTCTTTGAGGCCCTGCATCACCTGGGTGCGCGTAAGGCCCACCGCCTTAAAATCAATCGCCACGGCAAATAGATGCATAACTGCGTCATGATCCACGCGCGTCCATGTCACAGGGATATTGTGTTCAGCCAATGCCGCTTGATAGGCGCTTACCAAGCTTTTGCGACGGGCGGCAAAATGCGGCAAACGCTGCAATTGCGACAGGCCCAGCGCACAATTTATGTCCGGCAAACGATAGTTATAACCCAGACATTGCTGTTCATATACCCAGGGGCCGGTATCGGCATCGACGGCATGATCGCCTCTGTCGTAATGCAAGCCGACAAAAAGGGCCGGATCGCGCGTCATGCCATGCGACCGAAGCGCACGCAAACGCTGCGCCAGAACCGGGTCGTTGGTTGTTATGGCACCACCTTCACCCGTGGTCAGGGTCTTAACCGGATGAAAGGAAAAACAGGTCATGTTGGATAACTGGCAGGACCCCACCAAGCCTTGCGGCCCCCGTGTTCCAAGCGCATGGCAGGCATCTTCGACCACAAAAGCCCCATGCAGGTCGCACACCTTGCGGATATGGCTAAGATCAACCGCCCGACCCGCATAATGCACCGGTATGACCCCGCCAAAGCGATGACCATGATAGTCACGTTTGACGATCTGAAGTGCTTCATCAAATGTCTCATCGGTCATCAGGCCGGTGTTTGGATCAACATCAGCAAATACCACCTCAGCCCCGCAATAGGCCGCGCAATTGGCGGATGCGGTAAAGGTAATGGCCGGCACGATGACCACGCAGCGCCGCGTCAGCTCTTCGGTCAGCAGCGCCAGATGCAGAGCCGCCGTACCATTGGACACCACCACGGCCTCACGGGCACCCACCGCCTCAGCCAGAGCCTGTTCAAACTGCCCGACCAAAGGCCCTGTGGTCAGGAAATCAGACCGTAAGGCCGCCACCACGGCGTCTATGTCGGCCTCATTGATGGATTGACGGCCATAGGGCAAAAAGGACATGCCGGTTACTCCGAATAGGCCTGCATCATGTCTCTGATGCCCTGCGCATCCAGCCGTTCAGTGTTATTGTCGCTGGCATAGCAAAAGCCTTCGCCCACCGGACGGGCAGTGGCCACATCCTTCAGGCTGACGCGGCCATATTCGGCAAATTCCGGCTCAATGACGTAGCGGTCATCCAACTCATAGGTCGAGCGCGCATCGTCGGCGGAAATCATCATCTCATGCAGCTTTTCGCCCGGCCGGATGCCGATGACTTTCTGAGTGGCCGTCGGTGCCATAGCGGTCGCCAGATCGGTGACAGTGGTCGCCGGAATCTTAGGGACGAAAATCTCGCCACCCTGTGTCAGCTCCATGCACGACAGAACAAAGGCCACGCCCTGATCTAATGATATCCAGAACCGCGTCATGCGCGGGTCGGTAATGGGCAATTCCGTGGCCCCCTGCGTCAGCAGTCTCCGGAAGTAGGGCACAACGGAGCCGCGTGAGCCCACCACATTGCCATAACGCACCACGCAAAAGCGCGTGCCCAGATCGCCGGACATATTATTAGCCGCCACGAAAATCTTATCTGAGGCCAGTTTTGTGGCCCCATACAGATTGATCGGCGAACAGGCCTTATCGGTAGACAGGGCCACGACACGTTGCACGCGGGTAGCAAAGCTGGCGGCCACGACATTTTCAGCGCCATTGATATTGGTGGCGATGCACTCAGACGGGTTATATTCCGCCGCCGGCACCTGTTTTAAAGCGGCGGCATGAATGACAATATCAACACCACGAAAAGCCATCAGCAGGCGGTTCCGATCGCGCACATCCCCCAGGAAAAAGCGCATTTTTGCCATCTGAGCCGCATCGAACTGTTCTTCCATATCGCAGCGCATTTCGTACTGCTTAAGCTCATCACGCGACAGAATGATGATTTTGCGCGGCGCATACTGTGTCAACAAGGTACGCACCATGCGCCGCCCGAAAGAGCCTGTGCCGCCGGTAATCAGAACAACCTTGCCCTTGACCGGGTCCTGTTCCGGCAAAAAGTCACGATGAAGATGAACGCTCATGCGGCCCCGCAATACTAAACTCTAAGACGTTTTCGCCCAGTTGTCCGCCATCTTGCCCAGCGCCGGTTAATGTCGGCTTAACCCTGTTTCGCGCTGAGGCGGGGTTTGCGGCGCAGGATATCGCGCACGGCCTGCCCCAGCAGCCACCAGGGCTCAATGAAATACCGGCTAAACAGACGCTTCGGCTCATGGAAAAAGCGCACCAGCCATTCTATGCCCCACTGCCCCGTCCAGCGCGGCGGGGTGTACATGACGCCTGCCTCATAATCAAAGGCAGCGCCAACCGGCAGGATCACGCAAGGCGGCAGGGCCTCCAGATTTTGTAATATCCACATTTCCTGACGTGGCATCCCCATGCCCACCAGCAGAACATCGGGCCGTTTGTCGGCAATATCCGCCAGCAAGGCCGCATTATCGGCCCCCGTCATGTCGAAATAACCCGTATGCACATCCAGATGCACATGGGGAAAGCGGTTGAGGATCGCGGCTTTCGAGGCGGCATTATGCTCAGGCGCGCCGCCAATATGATAGACCCGCCAGCCTCTTTCCTGCGCCAGCCCCCAAAAGGTCTCGCGATAATCCAGATAGGTGACGCGGTGGCTGCGGGTGACGTCATGGCCCATCAGCCGGGCCCAGGCGATCATAGGGGTGGAGTCAATCTCGATCAGCGCCGCCTTAGCATAAAAGGTGCGCATATCGGCCCGCTTCTGAAACAGGTACAGACTATGCAGATTATGATTCGCCACAATGGCGCGCTGTTTCGCGGCAATGCTAAGGCCAACGAAATCCATAACAAAGGCCGGGGTGACAATGTCAACCTCGGCCCCCAAAAGCGAAAGGCGACATGGTGTTTCCATGCCGCCAGTCTAGCTGAGTTGTTTTGATATTCTCTCAAAAGAGAGGGTTAACAAAACCTGTTAGTTGGTCACGGGACGCAGGGTGATTTCCACACGACGGTTCTTGGCACGGCCTTCGGGCGTGTCGTTCGACGCGATCGGCTGGGATTCGCCCATGCCGGCCACATAGATACGCTCAGCCTTCACCTTGCGGGCCACCAGATAACCGGCCGTGGCATTGGCGCGGCGTTCCGACAGATCCATATTAAAGGCGTCAGACCCCTGACTGTCGGCATGGCCCACCACATCGATATAGGTCGACGGATATTGGTTGAGAATAGTCGCCACATCATCCAGAACCGGCAGGAAGGCACCGGCAATGTCTGCACTGCCCGATGAGAAGGTCACATCACTGGGCAAATTCAGAATGATATTGTCGCCACTGCGGGTCACATAGACACCGCGTGTTTCCAGTTGCGCACGCAGATCTTTTTGCTGGCGATCCATATAAGCGCCAACACCAGCACCAGCCAGAGCACCAATACCGGCGCCGATGACGGCGTTTTTGCGACGGTCATTCTTGTTGCTGAGCGCGCCGAGGGCGGCGCCTACACCGGCACCGATCAGGGCACCGGATTTGGTATCACTTTTTGTGCGTACGCCATTGCTGGTGTCGATAGTCGTACAACCGGCCATTAAAAAGGCCACGCCGGACACCGCAAGTATAGATGTGCGGGCTGAAAATTTAAATTTAGACATAGAGTATAACTCCTCAGATGAATTCGATTGGCCTTTTAATCATAAGGCCGGATTATGGATATAACCCACAGCCATTGCAAAGCTTGTGCGCGGACTATGGCATATGACAGGTAAGAACCTTATCGGGAATTTACGTAAACTCATTAGAATCCAATAAGGCCTTGATGGCTATATGAACGCATGGCTCGTATGTAGAGGACGTAAACTGAACGCAGGATGAAATGTCCGTTAATCGGCGACCTTGCGGCACTGCCACACCGTATGGCTTTCGGGCGGCATGGTCAGATAGGCCTCAGACAGCTTACGCACCCTTGCCAGATTATCCGCCAGCGCCGCCACGGCTCCGGGATTATTATGCACCGAACAGCGCAGCACGCCCAGCGCCGTTTTTTGCGCGTCAAAAACCTGATAGGCCTCAGGTTCAAGCCGGTAATCATAACGGCTAAAGGTCGTCCCGTCCGATGTCAGCTCCATACGTGCCGCCAAAGGCGCGCTGTCACCCACCGTAAAGCGCACAAGTGTCCCGTTAGTCTGGCGTTCATAGGGGGTACGGTTGTTCAGACAGGCATGGGCCGCATCAAAATCGAACTCAATCGGGGCTGCATCCGGCAGGGGATTGGACGAGGCCGCCTGATCCACAGCGCAAACCATATGCACATTGGTTGTTGTAACGACCGGCGCGGCGGGTTTCGGGCTGGTCAGGCGCTTATAGATGTCATGATCCCGGATCAAAAAGGCCCCGACCGCCACAATAATCACCAGAGCCAGCAATATCCAGCCCCAGGGTATCGGGTGCTTAATGCCCGGCAGTTTGACCGCCAAAGACTTTTCTTGTGGTTTTTCCAGCCGCTCAGCCTTGGGTGTCGCCACTTTGGCGGGCCTGACTGGCTTTTCCTTGGGCGTTTTTTCCTTCACCACAGGCATCAACGCATCGTCGCTGGAAAATGCTGTCGGCGCTTCACGGCCATGAATCTCAGAGCGATGGCGGATTTCGCGACGAATAATCAGGCCGATCAGAATCAGCACCAGAACGGACAAAAGCACCATAGCCCCCAATTGCCAGCGTTCCATGGCCACGCGATCGGCTTCGGCCTTGCGCTGCTCATTCAAACGCACGGCCTGCGCCTCGGCGGCGGCAGCCAGAACCCGCGTCAGGGCGTCATCCTTGCCAATCTCATCTTCACTTTTGGCATAGCAGGGGCCGGTGGATACCTCAGGCGTCACGTTTGCAGAACTTAAAAAAGTATTCAGCGCCGACACATGGGTCGCCACAAACTGACCGGCAGATATATCCAGACTGCCGGCCGCCGACATCGTGGAAGGGGCCGTCCAGGTATTCACACCGACCACCTGACCGCATTCATTCAGCAACGGCCCGCCACTATTGCCATGATTGATAGGCGCTGTGTGAAACAGGGTTTCAACGCGGCTGCCGTCCGGATTCGTGGATGCAAACAGGGCAATGGAGCCCTGAGTCACATAGGCATCTGAGGGCTCAAGAAGCGCCGTGCCCGACCGGTTCAGCAGGTGATCCGTCACATCCGGAAAGCCCATCGACACGACACGTTCGTTTTTATACGGGTTCAAAAACAGCTTAAGCGGCGCAATCTTCAGGCCGGGTGCCGACAAAAGTGCCAGATCGCCTTCGATCCATTGTTTCGCCAGATGCACCGCCTGATAGCTAACGCCGGAATCCTTATGCGGCACAATATAGATATCGGCGCTGGAGGCCTCAGGCGGCACTTCGACCACATGATAATTGGTGATGATATAGCCCGGCGCGACGATAAAGCCCGACCCCATGCCGACCGTATCCAAAGGCACGCCGCCATAGCCGCGATAGACCACCAGAACGCGCACCACCGACTGCTCGGCCGTTTTCAGCGCCTTGGTTGAATTGACCGGTTGAAAATCTGCGCTTGCCAGATCGGAAACAGACTGGCTGGAAGACGCCTCATCGGCGGCCAACACCCCAAACGGCAGGCAAAGCAAGCCGAGAGCGCACACAAGTCCGCTCAGTCTGTGCCAGATTTTCGTCAGACGCTTACCGCCCATGCACGCAAACAACCCAAATCTCAAAGTCTCAGGCCCAAAAGCCTTCCCCACCCATGGGTTCATGCCTGCCTTATTTAGGTCATAGCGGAGTTCTGACCAGAAATCATCCCCCCCAGCGACGCTTAATAAAGCCTGTGACAAATTAGCTATCGCAAAGCTATATAGGGATAGCCACCCACCAAAGAGAGCCGCCTTCATGACGCTGCCCACCACCGAAATCCCCATGCCAGCCTTAAATGAGTCTGCCGGAAACGCAATTGCGCCCGTACCCATGGCCCTGTATAAGGCGGATTTCCCGACCTTTTCGCAAAGGCTGGGGGCGTCCTTTGAACGGTATGGTTTTGCGGTATTGGGTGGCCACGGTCTTGATCCGGCGCTACTGGCGCGGGTTGACGCCGCCACACGCGCCTTTTTTGCCCTGCCGGACGCCATCAAGCGAGCATATCATAGCCCTAAAGGCGGCGGTCAGCGCGGCTATACACCCTTTGGCATTGAAACCGCCAAGGGCGCGCAACACCATGACCTCAAAGAATTCTGGCACATTGGCCGCAACCTGCCGGAGGGTCATCCGTACACGGATTATATGCCGAAAAATGTCTGGCCGCAGGAGATTGCCGACTTTGAGGCGGCCACCTATGCGCTGTATGAGGCACTGGATCAGTTAGGCAAACAGGTTTTGCGCGCCATTGCCGTCTATCTCGGTCTGGAGCCTGAGTTTTTCAGCGATGCGGTTCGTGAGGGCAACAGCATATTACGGCTTTTGCACTATCCGCCCGTACACAGGGCCGGCGAAAGCGTGCGCGCTGGTGCGCACGGCGATATCAACGCCATCACGCTTCTGCTTGGGGCGGAGGAACCCGGTTTGCAATTGCTGGATCGCGACGGACGATGGCTGTCCATTACGCCGCCCGAAGACTGTATTGTTTGCAATATAGGCGACATGCTGGCGCGGCTAACCAATGGTGTGCTGCCCTCCACTCAGCACCGCGTCATCAATCCGGCCGAGGCACGCAAGGATTTCGCGCGTTATTCCATGCCGTTTTTCCTGCATTTCGAGCCGACCTATGTGATCAAGACCCTGCCGGGCTGCATCCGCCCTGACCATCCCGATCTGGGTACTGAGCCCATCACCGCACAGGATTTCCTTATGCAGAGATTGCGTGAGATCAAGCTGGTTTAGCAGATAGTGACTTGGGGCCACGGGCCCCAAACCCCATAAATCAGATC